>NZ_CBDRFA010000014.1:0-129956 GCF_965343085.1 Nocardiopsis synnemataformans
CGCAGCCAGAGCAACCATGGCTTCTGAGGAAGGCACGCCGAGCGAAGACCAGATTGCCGAGGCCGATGCACCTGCCGCTGAGGTTGCTGTGCGGGAACCCGAAGTGGAGACAGCACCAAGCCGGCTTACTAGTGACGGTTACAGCCATGAACAAGTCACCGACCGTGGAACTGTGCCCGGTGAACTAAGTGAACCTGACCTGCTCGACCTCACCGATGAGGATCTGGAAGCGCTCGCCGAGCGGCGTCTAGATCAGCAGCAAGAAACCACGACAAGCCCCTTCACAGTAGACATCGACAGTGCTTTGAAGGATCGTCTGAGCCGTCTGCTCCGTAAGAGCAAGGTGAGCAGTGGTCGGCAACTGACCATCACCGCAATTGTATTCGAGGGTTTGGAAAAGCACCGTAGCGGTTACAGTAAGCTGATCGCGGCATGGCAGGCAGCCCAGACTCCCGTAGACAATGGTAGGCTTTTCAGTCAGCCAGAGCACCGGCGCTGGTCGGGGCGAGCGTTGAGCACTGGGACCGCAACCATCACCATTCGGCCTACAGTTAAACAGCGGGAGCTCATCGAGAGAGCTGTGATCGTGAGCGGCGCTAAATCGAGGAAGGAATTCATCGAGGCCATCCTCGATGACATCCTCCCCAATAGGCCTGGGCGTCCTCGCAAGTATTGATGTGGGAGGTAAGGGCATTCACCTAAGGTTGATGGGTCTTACTGGTTCACGGCAAGGACCCGCTTAACTGAGATGGCCGCGAGCGGAAACATGTAGAATTTGCTTTCCTCTAGGGGCGTGCTTGGTAGTCAATTCGAAGGCCTCGCTTGTGATTGTAAATCCGGTGAGTCTTGACGGTTCCAAGGACGTGGGTGTTCCTTATCAGGGATGGGGAAGTGCCAAGGCCGCCCGACCTTTGCCGGTGGGGCGGCCTCAGCCATGCTTGCACTCTGAGGGCTCCCGCTAGTAGATGATGGCTTTGCCGGGATGCGCCCACTGGGTGGCCTGGTCGAGATCGGCTCTGGTCACCTCGGTGGAGTAGATCAGTGTGGCCAGCACGTCGCGGACCTGGGCGGCGAAGACATCGCTCGGCCGGACGGCGTGCGTGGTCCCGGAGTAGGGGCCGCTCTTCCAGAGCGTGGTGTCGCCCTCGGGCGAAAGCAGAGTAGTCCGGTCGGCGCGACGGCGCCATCAGGCGGCGAACGGGTTCACCGGGCACCTTCGTTCTGTGCGGCGGTCAGGTTCTCGCGCAGGGCGGGGACGGGGTCGGGTTCTCCGCAATTGGGGCAGGTGACGAACGCCCCGTCCGGGGGTTCGATCTGCCCGTGGCAAGCACGGCACCGCACGATCCCCTCGCGTTGCTCCTGCTGGATCTGGAGGATGTCCAGGGCGGGGATGACCAGATCGGCGACGGCGGCGCGGAATCCGGGGTCGCCGCTGGTGTGGGCGCGCAGCAGGTCGCCCGCAGGCCCGGCCTGGTCGGGGTGGACCCCTCCCAGCGAGGCTAGGGCGGGGGAGAGGTCGTCTTCCTCCAACCACGTCCGCATGTCCAGGGGGAAGTGGCCTGCTGTGGTGCGCAGGAACAGCAGCACCGCGAGCAGGTCGTCGGCGGCCGCGCGCTGGTAGGGGTTGACGGGGCGACTGCCCAGGGTGGTGTCCAGGAACTGTGCGGCGCGCCGGTGGTATTCGCCCAGCACCGGCCGGGCGGGCAGTTCGTAGGTGGGCACGGCGAACTCGGCCTGGATGCGTTCCAGGCGTTTGCGGTAGCTGGCCGCGCTGGCCTTGCCGCGCAGGGCGGCGATCTCCTCCCAGGTCATGCCCAGGGCGTGGGCGCTGTGGGCGCACCACAGCTCGGCGTAGCGCGGGGCCTGGGCGGCGTCCTTGATCAGGACCAGGGCGGCGCGGGCCTGCTCGGGGGTGATCGGTGCGACCGCGGGGACGCCGTGGTGGAGTAGGGCGACGTCGGCGGCCAGCCGGGCGGCCGCGAGCGCGGCGAACACGTAGCCCACGCCGTGGGACTGCTCCTCCAGGTCCGGGTAGCGCCCGGTGAGGACGTCGGTGGCCCACACGCTGCCGTCGGGAGCGGACAGAGAGCGGCTCATCGTTCTCCCTCGCCATCATCCTTCATGCGGGCCTGGGCGCGTTCGACGTAGAGCACAGACAGCAGATGGGCCAACTGCTGCTGTCCCTGGCCGGGCTGGACGTGGTGGTGCTCCATCAACTGGATGCTCAGCGCTGCCCCGGCCTTGGTGGCGTCGCCGTCGAACTGCTCCAGCCGGGCCGCGGCCATGTCGGTGTACGTCTCGTTGATGTCGCGGAGCCGCTGGACGTACTGGTCGGCGGTGGCCGACTGACGGGAGGGGTCGTGAGTCATAGGTTTCCTCTGTTCGTGTGAGGGCGACACCGGCGCGGGTGCGGCCCGGCTGGTGCTTGCGTCCAATTCGATTCAGCGCAGGGCCAGGGACAGGTACTGCCGGGTGAGCACGAGGGTGTACACCGCCAGGGCTGCGAAGCAGGCCGCCCAGAACGCGGCCCCTCCCTGCCCGTTCACGGCGCTGTGGATAGCGCTGGCGCTGGCCCCGAACGCGGCGAGAAGGAAAGCGGCCGTGGATGCGGGTTTGACCCATCGCAGGGAGCGGCTCATCGTCCTTCCTCACCCTCGGCGCGGGTCTGGGCCTGCTGGACGTACATCGCGGCCAGCATCTCCACCGCTGCCGCCCCCGGGTCGCCGGGGCCGATCCTCATGTCCTGCATCAGACGCGCTCCCAGGACGGCCCATGCTCGTGCCGGGTCGCCAAGCTCGTCCAACAGGACGGAGGCCGCGGCGATCAGAGTGGCGTTGGTGGTGCGGCTCCGTGTTAGCCGCTGGTCGGCTTCGGACAGGGCGCGTGTCTCGTCGGAGTTGTGCGGCATGGGGTTGTCCTTCCGGGTGTTGGTTCAGCGCTGGAGCAGGGACAGGTACCGCCGGGCGAGCGGGAGAAAGCACAGCGCCAGAACGGCACAGCAGGCCGCTCCGAGGGAGGTCCACCAGGCCTGTTCCAGAGCCGTTCGGAGCGCGCCGTAGCTCCACCCGAGGGCACTGGCAAGGAACAGGAGAGTGACTACGGGCTTGCCCCACCGCAGGGAGCGGCTCATCGTCCCTCCTGGCCCTGGGCGGGGTGCGCGGCGCGCTCGATGAGGAGCACGGCCAGGCAGCGGGCCATCTCCCGGGCGTGGTCGGTGTCCTGGAGGCCGTAGGTGCGCACGAGGTGAAAGCCCAACTCCAGGCTGGCCAGGACGGTGTCGCCGCCGTAGCGGTCCAGCACGCGCCGGGCCTGCTCGATCAGGCGGGCGTTGAGGGCCTAGACGCCGTGCACGTGCGCGTCGAGGTCCGCGCGAGCGCCGGGCCGGTTGAGGATCTCCTGGCGCCGCGCGTCGAAGGTCCGGACGTACTCGGCTTCGACCTCGGCGACCGGGCGGGCGAGCAGGCCGCGGGCGTCCTGCTCGGTGAGGCCGAAGCGGGCTTCGGCGGCCAGGGCGCGGGCGGCCTCGCCGGGGGTGAGGGCGGCGGAGGCGATGCGGGCGCGGAGGTCGCGCAGGAGGTCGATCAGGGGAGGCGCTTCCATGGATTTCCTTCTTCGAAGATCGGCGCAGGGTGGGACGTGGAGGAACATCGTCCGCTGTTCGGACAGTGGAAGCCCGCGTGCGGCGCTAGTTCCTCTACCAAAGACGCTAGCACTGTTGGACGTTCGTGTCCGGGGAACGTGAAAACTTCCATGATAGAAGGTAGCGCATAAGGCCAGTTATGCGCGGGCGGGGGAAACCCCCTCATCCTCGAAACAGGGTGATCCCCCGCATGGGGCATCCGGTGTTCGGCCCCGGCTTTGGCCCTGCGGGGAGGAACCAGGCGATCCAAATGCGGCGTTCGCCTGCGGACACCGGCCTCAGGCGTGTAGCTTCGCCCCCATGAGTACGAAGCCGACCACCTGCACCGTGCCCGTGGAGCCCGCCCCCGGGTCCGCGCACCGGGGTCCGAGCACCGCACAGCCTTCTGCGGGGCGCACCCCCCGCCCGCCGTCGCCGGAAGCGGCCCGCGCCCTGCTGGCGGCCGCCGACGCGCTGGAGGCCACCGGCGGCCGCCCCGCCCCCGACACCACCGACCCCGACCTGACCCGGCTCCTGCGCGGCATCACCCCCGCCGAGGCCGCCGTGGACCGGGCCGCCCTCATGGCCATCGGCGCCGCCCGCAGCCGCGGCTGGTCCTGGCCCCGCATCGGCAAAGCCCTGGGGCTCACCGCCGACGGCGCCCGCGACAAGTTCGACCGCGCCGCGGCCCGCCACCCCGACTACACCGCCCCCCTGCCCCCCACCCTGGGCGCCCACATCTCCCGCGCCGGCGACCTCATCGCCGCCATCGCCGACCCGCCCGGCCCCTACCTCGCCCACGCGGCCGCCCGGCTGCTGGGCGCGGTCCTGCTCACCGCCACCCTGGAGGAGACCCCCCACCTGGTGGGCCACTGGCTCACCGACCCGGCCCTGGCCGCGGTGACCGCGGCCGCGGCCCGCCACCCCAAGAACGACGGGGCCCACAAGGCCCTGACCGAGTTCGCCGGGGTGCGGCCCGGCACCCGCGCCGACCTGCTGGACATCCTGCGCGAGGCCGTCCACGACAGCTCCTGGGCGCTTCCCCCGGGCGGCGCCGACGCCCCGGCGACCGGGATGATCCGCCTCCACCCCGACGGCGCACTGCTCGCCGTCTCGGCCGCGCCGACCGCGCCCCTGGCCGTGGACACTGACTCCGACCAGGCCCCCGACGGCCCCGCGCCCGAGGACACCCGGTCTATGGTCGACGCCCTGCGGTTCCACGACCGACCCCGGGGCGCCGGCGCCGATGTGGCCGCGGCCGTGGCCCACGCCGGATGGCCGGCCGACTGCGCGGCGCCGGCGGCCGCGCTCGTGGACGCGGTGCAGCTGCTCGCGCTGCACCTGCCCGACGACGACGGCGCCCCGGGCCGCGCCCTGGTGGAGGCCGTCGTCAACGAGGACGGTCCGGCCCTGGTCCGTGCGGTCGGGGCGCTGCGGGACCTCGACGCCCCCGCCCGTGCCGCGCTCCTGGGCGAGGACGGCCAGCGGGCCCTGGACGCGCTGACCGCGGCGGTGCCCACCACGCCCGGCCCCGGAGCCGCACCGGACGATCCGGACCAGGTCCGCGAGTCGGCGGCCGCGCTGGTGGAGCTGTCCGCGTACGGCAGGGCCCTGTCCGAGGGCGGGCTCAACACCCCGGCGGCCGCCGCGCTGGCGGTGCCGATGGGCCGCTTCGCCACCGCCGCGCACTTGGCCGCACGCCACCAGCGCGACGGCGTGCTGCGCCACGCCCTGGCGGCCGTCGAACCCGCCCTGACCAGCAAGGCCCCGGACCAGATGCGGACGCTGCTGTACGCCCTGCCGCACCTGGACGCACACGGGCTCCCGGAGTGGGGGGAACTGGCGCTGGCGATCCAGACCCACGCCCCGCACCTGGAGGCAGGGGTCAATGTGTCCGTGCTGGCCGCCGACGCCGGCCTGCCCGAGGACGTGGCCCGCCACCTGGGCGGCCTCATCCGGACCGCCCGGATCGGGCTGCTTGCCGCCTACGCTCCCGGGCACGCCCCCGTGGCGGCCGCACCGGCCTTCCACGCCCTGCTCTGCGCCCTGGACGCGGCCCTGGCCGATGAGCTGCCCGAGGCCCTGGACCAGGTGGCGGCCCTGGAGGAGATCGACCTGCCCGCCGACGACCCCGGTGCGCTCACCCTGGCGTGGGAGACGCTGGCGGCGGCCTGGAAACGCTGGCGCGCCGACAACCCCGGCCCCGTCCCGGGGGAGCTGGGGTTGGATCTGGGGGACCTGGGCGATCCGGAGCAGACATGGCAGGACGCCGCAGCCCGGACACTGCCCTCGGCGCCAGAGCTGGCCGCCGCGGTGGCGCGGCTGCTGACCGTGGCCGCCCCGCTCCTGGGCGGGTCGAAGCTGGGCGCGGGCAAGGCCCACCAGGCGCTCGACCACCTGCGTGCGGTGGCGGTGGCGGGCAACCGCGCCACCATCGGCACGGCACTGGAGGGCGTGCTCGCCCTCAACCCCTCCCGCGCCCCGCTCACGGAGCACCCGCGCCTGGCCGATGCGCTGCGCGGCCTGCGTTCCGCCTACGACGATTAGTGAGGACACACGATGCTGCGCCATGCGCTATGGGAGACCTGGAAACTCGTGCTCACCGTGACGGCGATCGCGGCCGGTCTGGCAGCGTTCGTCACCCTGATCTGGTTGGTGATCACCGATCCCGATCGTGCCGATGCGTGGGTCTGGGGCCTGGCCGTCGTGGCGATGGTGGGCGACCTGGTGGCGGCCGTGCGCACGAACCCCCGCCGAGCGCGCAGCCCCCGCCTGGCCGGGCTGGTGTGGCTCGCATCCGCGATCACCGGCGTGCTGTTGATCCTGCTCGCCTCTGGGGCAGGCGGCGTGGCGGTCATCGGCTACGTCGTGGCGACGAACGTCCTCTTGACCCTGCCCGACGCCGCCGGGCTGTGGCCGGGACAGGACGACCGCGAACTCTCCGCGCCGCAATGACCACCGACGGGCATCCCAACACCCGGCCGACCTCTACGGGCCGCAGACCGAACGACCTCACCAACCGGGCCCGCGCGGCGGGCGGCAAAGTCGTCCTGCTGGGCACCACGCTGACCTACGGCAACCACCTGCACACCACCACCAACGATGGGAACAACCGATGATCCGCAGCAACCGCTTGAACACCCTGGTCCGCGACGCCGCCGAGCACGGCGCCCTGTTCGGCGACGGCGTCGGGATCGGCTCGGGCACCGTGGACGAGGAAGCCGCCGCGGCGGTGCGGTCCTACCTCGCCGCCGCGACGGGCGTCGACGCCGGGCAACCCGGCGACCCGGCCGCCGCCTACTACGTCGCCGCCCCGGCGGCGGCGGAACTGCCCGCGGGGCTGGACCTGTCCGGCCTGCCCCCGGCCGAGGCCGCCGTGGCGCTGGCGCGGGCCGTGGCCGACGGAGCCCGCCGCGCCCAACAGGACGCCGAGGCTGTGGAGCGGGCGGCCAGGGCCATGGTCGCTGAGCACTCCAGCTGATTCGCACCACCCGCGCACGCATGACTGAGAACCTGGCCGGGGCAGCGGGCGCCTGCTCGCCGCCCCGGCCAGGCCCACCCCGACGAAAGAGAACGCTGTGTACGACCCCCGCAACGAAGCCCGCGGCCCCTACCTGGTGCAGGTGCCCCACCGCGACGACACCGCCCCCGAGGAATGGCTCGTAGTCCCCACCGTCGACCTCCAGTGCGTGGGACGCACCACCGCCCGGCGCCGGTGCCGCAACCGCGCGATGGACAGCCGCGCCGACCGCATCAACGGCGGCCTGTCCCTGCACTGGTCCACACGGGGGATGGTGTACGTGTACGAGATGTTCGGCAGCGCGGACGCGGTACGGGCCTGGCGTGAACAGCGCTGCCCCGTCCACGACACCCCGGAGGCCGTGGACGAGTGCGCGGTGGACTGGCGCCCCTACGACCCCGAGCGCGACGCCGCGTTCTTCACCATGGACATCCCGCCCCTGCCGCGCCTGCCTGAGCCGGGCCAGGACTGGAGCGAGGTGCCCGACTGGATCAGGAACCTGTGGCACATCGGCCACTACCAGCGCGAGTACCACGGGATGCCCACGGGCGCCTCCTACCTCCCCGGGCAGGGGTGGACCGCGTGACAGCGACGACCCCAGCACAGGACCATGCGCCCGCGGACGCGGCTGCGGCCGCGCTCGCGGCCGTGACCCGGCGGGTGGAACCGCTGTGCCGCTCGTGCTCGCGCAAACCCCGGGTGCGCGCGAACGGCACCGCGACCAAACACCCCACCCGCGGGGAGCCGTGCCCGGGGAGCGGGAGGGCCTTGTTCCTGGCCTCCTCCTGCGGCTGCGGTCAGGACGACCTCATCGGCGCCTGGACCTCCCCGGCGGGGCGCCCCTACCGGCGCGCGCCGGTCTCGGCGGCGGTGTGCTCGCGCGCCGACCACCAGGTGGCGGTCCACCAATGTGTCCACGGCCGGGCCGGGGTCGCTCCCGACGAGATCGGGTTCACCCCCACACCGGAGACGGAGAAGAGGGCACCCTGGCTGGATGAGGGTGCCGCCCACGCCCGTCAGGCGCTGGTGGCCACGCTCGCCGGCCCCGCCTCGATCCCGCCCGAGGATGGGGAGCGCTACAGCTACGCCCAAGCGCTGGTCCTGGAACAGGGGCGGGCGTGGGCGCCGGTGCCGCTCGGCGCGGACCTGGAGTCCCATCGGGGGGTCGTGAGGCGGTGCTACGCCAACGCCGCCCGCATGGTCGCGGCCGTTCCGGGGCTGGTGTACGTGGAGGGTTACGCCACGCCGTCCCCGCACAGGGCCTGGGCGATACCGCACGCCTGGGTCGGGCGCCTCTCGGACGGGGCGGCACTGGAACCGACCTGGCCCGAGCCGGGGACGGCGTACTACGGCGTTGCCTTGACCTCGGAGTTCGTGCGCTCCTACCCGCGGGTGCCCGGCACGGACGCGGTCATGGTGGAGGCGCTGCCCAGGGCGCTGCGCCGCCAGGGCCTGCCGCACGACGCGGTAGCGCGGTAGGCGCTCTCGACGCAGAATGGACATCATGAGCACAGACAAGTCCCCCCGGCCCGTGAACTCTCGGCGTCCGGGCCCGCGGTCAGTGGCGCTGCTGTATTCCGCGAGCGACTTCCCCGAGCTGGACACGGCGTACACCGCGGCGACGGCAGCCGCGGAGGACTATCTCCGGGGCACCGGCGGCGACAGGCTCCCGCACACGCACCGCGCGCTGAGCGACGACTGATGAGGCGGTGGTGGGTGCAGACCAGCGCCGACGTCGGGATGGGCACAGCGCTGGTGGCGGGCCTGGCCCTCATGGGCGCCCCGTGGGGGTCCGTGGTGCTCCTCGCGGCGGGCGTGAGCGCGCTCGTGGCCCGCCGGGCCTGGCGCTCGCGGCCTCTCGTCCCGGCCGCCCGGCAGTAGCCCGGTAGCGGCCTCCTGAACGCACAACGGCCCGGAACCCACCAGGGGTTCCGGGCCGTGTTGCGTGCGAGGTGGTCAGCCGGGCCGGGCCTGAGCCCGCCCGTCTCGGCCAGGTCCACGCGCTACGCTCGGGAGCCCTCGCCTTCTTCTGGCTCCGGCGTTGGCCGATACCCTTCCACGACCTCCCAATGGCCAGGGTTGAGGGTGCGTGCGACGTGCGCCAGTTCCCGGACGGTGTTTCGTGCGAACTCGCCCTTGAACAGGTAGGTGGGGCTGCTCCCGCCCATGGTCAGGGAGGGGTAGCTACGGCCGCTGAGCTGTCGCATGAGCGCATACCAGGCCCCCAAGGGCCCCTCCAAGGACCCTGGGACACGTTCCTCGCCGTCACCGACCACCAGAGTCAGGAAGTACCCTCCACGTTCGGCGTGGTAAGCCTCGATCTCCTCGGGGGTGTGGGTGTTGAACATGCCCAGCTCGTCCATGGCGTCGGCTACCGCCTTCTGCTCCTCCGGGGAGGAGTCGTGGGGAGCTTCCTCCCCCGGCTGCCACCGCGGCGGCTGGGCTTGGGCGATGGCCTCTCGGCCGCGGCCGCCGTCAAGCCCGTCGTCGTTGAGGAACAGGTCCAAGACGGCGGCTTCATCGAACAGCGTCTGTTCGGCGAGGTGCTCGGCGTAGACCTCCCGGTCCACCGGCCCCACCGCCAAGTCCTGGACGGGGCGCCACATCGGCCCGTTCTCGGTCAACTCGACTGCGGAGAGCACCCCCACCCGCTCGCGGACCACACGCAACGCCGAGAGCACACCCCGGGCCGGGTGGGCATCGCGGACCGTGGTGTAGGAGGCACCTTCCAGGTGCTCCCATGCCTGGTCGAACTCCACAGTCCAGTGGACCATGTGCGTGACCAGGGCGAGGACCTGTGCCGGTGCCGCCGCCATGACGGCGAATCCAGCGGTCATCCGGGCGTGCTGGTAGGAGCCGTATGCGAGAAGGAAGCGGCCCTCAGGGGTGGACGCGTCGGGGGCTGGCGTGGTCATAGGCGGCTCCATTCACAGTGGATGGTTCCGCATTGTCGCAGATCAACCCGCTTGCACAGAAGGGTCTGGATCTTGAGAACGTCCCGTAACCCGGCGCTGACTGTCCGGGCTTGTCGGAAGCGGCGTGGCAGGCGCGCATGCTCCCCAAGGCGGCCCCAACGGCGTGTTCCCGCCGCCCTTGAACAACTGAGGCGGAGCCACACCGACCTGGGCACTCTGCACGATGAGGCCTGGCAGGTGGTGGCGGTCGCGTTCGCGACGGTCGGCACATCGGTCAGCCTGGAGCCTGCCTAGCGCGTTCGTGTCCTGCGCAGTCGCTGTCGCCGTTGGTTGCGGCAGCATCGACAACCTCATTTTGAGAAAGTTCCGGGTCGGTGTGGAGTCGTCGGATCATGCGTTCGACGAAACTTTCAACGTTCAGCCCGGACGTATTTCCAGAGAAGGATTTGACATCTTCGAGAAGGCGCTTTTCTGGGTCCAACCTCAGATCTCTCATTCTGCTAGTACCTCTTCAGGAAGAACGAGTGCCGGCGTGGGCATCTTGCAAGCCTCCGATCTCATGAAGTCGAGCTTTTCGTCCGCGCTATTAATCGTGTAGTCCTCAAAGTAGACCATGTGAACGTTTTTTTTTGGGTCTTCGAACGCTGAACCCACACGTGCACGGGGCCTCCCTGGAGTCCCAGGGAGACCCGCTGTGTTGCACCCTACGGTAGGTGTGAGCGTGCTCGTGGCTCGCCGGGCCGGGCGCTCAGGGCACCGCATCCCGTCCGCAGCCCGGCCGAGGACTCGAGGAACATGGCACAGCCCGGAACCTTCCGAAGGTTCCGGGCCGTCGCGGAGGAGTTGGTCAGCGGGGCGTGGCCTGGAGTCCCGGCGTCTGGATCATGTCGGTGCCGGGCTCGGCCCTTCTCGCCATGCAGTTAGCGGGCCGGGATTTCCTCGTACACGTCGTAGAAGGGTTCGGCGTCCTCATCCTGGTTCTCGAGGTAGGCCTGCAACAGGTCCAGGTCCTTGATCGGGGGATCCTCGCTATCCCAGCGGTCACGCAAATCGCTGGACAGGCTGCGCGCTGCGGCTTCCCAGGTGGCATACAGCTCTACCTCGTCCCGCTCGGCCGTTATGACCTTGACGATGACCACCGCCTCGGGTTCGCGTGTTTGGCCCAGCAGCTGAGCAAGAACCGTGAGCCAGGAAGGCGTGAGTCGTTTACGGCGCATGGTGGGGTGCACTCCTCGTGCTCGTCCGGGTGACGGTGGCCCCGAACCTGGCGTTGAGGTCGGGGCCTTGGCCTGTCAGGAGGCGGGGACCGTCTTGTGGACGGTCCCCGCTCCGGCGTCAGGGGGTACGGACCCCGCGCACAACCTGGGCCACCACATCGGCGACCTCGGCGATGAGCGCGGAGGTGACCGGCCCGGTGCCGTCGTGGAGCGTGGTGCAGCCCCGTTCGTCGTTGTACTCCACCACCAGGTCGGGGGCCTCGGCCGTCAGCATGCCGATGTGCTCGTCCGTGGTGCTGATGCTGATATCCCCGTGGGAGGTGTACAGGAGGATGTGCTCGGGGGCACGCCCCATGCCGTTGTCGATCTGGGTGGCTTGCTGCCCGCGCTGGGCCAGCGCGTCCAGCATCTCCAGCCCGAAGGGCAACCCCTCGCGGGCGAACAGGTCGCGGGGCTCGCCGAGGACCTCCAGCCACGCCACCGCACCGGCCAGCAGGCGCACCAGCGACCGGGGAGCGCGCGTAGGGCGCTTCCCGCCCCCCAGGGCGGAGAAGCCGGACACCAGGCGCCGGACGCGGCCCCTGTCCTGAATCGTTTGCCCGGCCAGGCAGGTGGTGAAGTCGGTCAGGCGCGGGAGTGCGTCCGTGGCGGGCGCGGGCCGCTGCGCGGCGAGCGCCAGAGCCTGGGGCCACAGCTTGGCGTGGGCGGCGGCGCGGGTGGTGCCGAGGTTGCGGGCCGCCGCGTCCAGCACGTGGACGGTCGCCGAGCGCAGCCCCACGAGGCTGATGTCGGTCCTGGGACCCCAGTCCAGGGTGTTCAGCGCCATGAGGTCCATCGCTTCCGGGGGGACTGGCCGGGTGGGTCGGCGGCTGGCGGCCTCGGCGGCCACGGCCCGGGCCAGGTGTGAAGCGTCGGTCTGAGCGTTGCGGTCGGCTGATGCGTAGATGAGGTAGTAGCGGGAGGGGTCGTCCCGGTAGACGAGCTGGGCGCAGAACCCCCGGTGCTCGCTCAGCGGGTAGTCGATCCGCTCGGACATGGTGTCGGTGATCTGGATCCAGACCCCCGGCAGATCGATGAAGTAGCAGTCTCCTTCGGAGGAGAGCCGGGCGGACAGGCCGAAGTCGGTGTCCTCGGCGGCTTCGGCGAGGGCGGACAGCACCAGCGGCCCGGTGGTGGCGTCGGGGTCGGTGCCTGCGGGGGCCTCGTTGGCGTCCTCGCATGCGTGGCAGGAGTTCGTGAGCCGGTATCCGTCCTGGTGGCCGCACGGGGTGCGTGAGGCCAGTTCGTGGCCGGGGCCCTGAATCCAGTACCCCGGGCAGGTCCGCAGGTCCTGAGGGGTGGGCGCGCTGATCTCCTCCAGCGGGTAGGCGTCCATACCCCAGTCCCAGGCGGGCCGGTGCGTGGCCCGGTGGGCGGGGTGATCGCTGGGCAGTTCCCAGCGGCCCCCCTGGGTGAGGTAGACCCCAGCGGGGGTGTGGCGGGCCAGGACGGTGTCCACCAGAGCGGTGGCGTCGGCGTCGTCGGGCAGGCGCCCGTCGTGGCCGATGCGCTCGGCCATGGCATTCAACACGGCGACCGTGTTATCGCTGGTCATCGGGTGTCCCGTCTTCTTGGGTCGGGGGGTGAGGGTCGGCATGCTCGGTCCCCCGACAGGCGGAGTCGATACCCGCAACTCTGGTATCGCAGGTATCAGTTTCTCAGAAGGACCCCATACCCGCAACTCTAGAATCAAGGGTATTGCCTGGAGCTGTGGCCACCCCGCCCGCCCCTGGTCCGCACGTCCCGGCGCCGGGGCGGCGCCGCGCAGGGGCTTCCGTGCTCACTGGCAACTTGGGGTGGGTTCGTCAACTCGCTGTGGTCACTCCAGATCCGCAAGTCTCGGGCGGTGCGTGGTCGAGGACAGAGAAGACGCTCGCGCGCCGGGGCCACCGACGGCGCTCCCGTTCCCAGCGCGCACCCAAATACCCTTGATTCTGGAGTTGCGGGTATCCACCATCCATGGCAGGCTTATACCTGCGATACCAGAGTTGCGGGTATCGACTCCGCCTGTCGGGGGACCGAGCATGCCGACCCTCACCCCCCGACCCAAGAAGACGGGACACCCGATGACCAGTACTGATGCCACCTTCACCCCCGCCATGGGCTACATACGCGGCCTGGGGTGGTTCGGCGGGTACGTCGACGCCACTACTGTCTGCTCTCCGGAGGAGATGGACGTGCACCTCCCGCAGCAGGAGTTGGAGGACTCCCTGCTGCACACCGACTTCCATGAGGCGGTGCGCTTCTCCGCCGCCCTGTGGCGGGACCAGACCCAGAGCCCGTTCGCCGACTCCCTCCTGCCCCTGTGGGGCGAGGACGGGTGTCTGCACCTGGTCGACACGCGCACTCCCGAGGTGACCGAACTGCGGGGCCGCGACGACCACACCAGCCCCGATGCCCCGGAGCGCGCGTTCGCCCTGGGCGCGTTCGGTCCCTTCGTCGGGCTGCGGTGGGAGGCGCTGGTGCGCTGCCCGGCCGGGACGGCCGTGGGCGTGCTGGACGAGCAGGTGGAGCACCGCATCCTGACCAAGGGCCACCGGTCCACGGACTGGGAGTACGTCCAGCACACCGACCTGGGGGACCGGTCCCGGGCGCTGCGCACCGCCTACAACCTCAGCGGCCAGACTCCGCCGCTCACGCGGTCCTACCGTGTACTGCGCGAGGAGACCACGCTGATGCGCGCGTCGGTGGACCTGCGGGCGCGGGTGGATGAGGAGGCGCCGCCCGGCCGGGGCCCCGAGCCCTGGCAGGAGGAGGGCGTGTACCAGGTGCAGGCGCGCCACGGCCTGGCCCGCCCTGCCCCCGAAGGCTCCCGGGAGCACAGGTGGTCCTTCACCGCCTACCCCGACTTCGACGCCGCGCACGCCGCGCACGCCCGGGATGAAACCGGGCAGGCCCACCTGGCCTACCAGGTGCGGCGCAGCACGTGGACCAGTACCGAGATCGGCGTGTGAACACAGCGGCGTCGCCCCCATGCGGGGGCGGCGCCGCCTGCCGGGTCCGCCCAGTTTGCCGACCGGCGGCCCCGGCCCCAGCCCCGCCCAAGAAGCGGGGCCGACACCATCATCGCAAACTCAGGAGCGTGACCATGATCCAGATCAAACTGGGCCCGCGCCGGCCCGTGGATCCCGACCAGGACCCCCTGCACCGCGAGCACGTCGGGTGGGCGCCCGACCTGGACGATGACCAGGTCTATGAGGCCGGACGCGGCTGCTGGGTCTTGGGTGCGAAAGCCGACGGGCAGGACTACGCCCTGATCAGCGCCGAGGGCCTGGTGCGCCTGGCCGTGCAGATCGAGCGCCTGGTGCCGGCCGGGGAGGGGCGCCGGGCCATCCAGGGGCGGATCCTGCCCGCGGAGCATCCGGTGGCCGCGGAGCACGTGGGCCTTCCCGAGCCCGTTCCCGGCGCGCGCAACCCCATCGCCTACGTCGACTCGCCGCGGTACTGCCGGTGCGGGTGCGGACAGGTACTGACCTCTCCCTGGCACGTTCCCACGGACGGCTACCGGCCCGGCCACGACCGCCGGGCGTTGGTGGCGCTGGCCTATGCCCACGGCGGCATGGCCCAGTTCCTTGACCAGACCGCCCAGCGCGACGCCTGGGAGGGGGCCTACGCGCGCGCGGGGGAGCTGCTGGGCGCGGCCGCCGACCCGCAGCCGGGGGCGGGTCTGTGGGCGCGGCACTGCCTGGCCGCGCTGCTCTACGCCGCCCGCGGTGAGCTGGACACCGTCGGCGCCTGGGGTGAGAGCGACGCCGCGGCCGCGGCCTTGGACGCGCTCGGCGACCAGGACGACGCGCTCGCCGACCAGGCACGGGCCTGGCTGCTGCTGTACTCCAGGGCTGAGCACGCCCCGGATGCGATCACCGCGGCGGTGGAGTCGGTGCGCGGCGCGGCCGCGGCCCACTCCGCGGGCACCGGCCGCGCGGGTGGGAAGCAGGCGGGTCGTTGACGGCCCCCGCACCGGACCCTGTCGGCCCGTCGGCCGGGGAGTTGGCGGGCGCCGACCCGGTCCTGATTGACGCGATTACCCAGTTCGCCGACCCGCCGGAGCCGGGGGAGCGGTACGGCTCGGCGCAGGCCCTGGTCCTGGACCAGGGGCGGGCGTGGACGCCGACCCCGCTCGACGCCGACCTGGAGGACTACCGGGGCGAACCGGGGCACTGCTACCTGTTCGCCGCGCGGATGGCCGACGCCGTGCCGGGGCTGGTGTACGTGGAGGGCTACGCCATTCCGTTCCCGGGCTGCACCTGGGCGGTGCCGCACGCCTGGGTCGGGCGGCTGTCGGACGGGGCGGCGCTGGATCCGACCTGGTCCCGGCCGGGCCCGGCGTATTTCGGGGTTCCGCTCACGGCCGCCTATCGGCGAGCGGCGCCGCGGGCGCTGTCGGGCACGCTGTCCCTGCTGGTGGACATGCTCCCGCGCTCGGTGTGCGCAGACGGGCTCCCGCCGGGGGCCGTGGCCACCGGCGCCGATCAGGCCGCGTGAGCGCGCCTTCATGCTCCTCTGCCGGTTTCCTGTACCAACGCGCCGCTTCCGGCGCAGAATGGATGCCATGACCGACACACCCCAGCCCCCCATCACGCTCGTCGGCGTGCAACGGGGCGGCCTCGACAAGACCTCCGCGACCATGGACCTCAGCGCGATCATCCCCACCACGGACGACCCCGACCAGCCGTGCCCCACCCTGATCGACACCGGACCGGTGGCGGCCGAGCACCACGACCCGGTGGCGCGGGAGGTGGCCGGGAACTACGACTGGGTGGTGCTCGATTCGCCCCCGTCCATGCTCGACCCCTTGCCGATCGAGGGCTGATGTCCCGACGGTGGTGGGTGCAGACCGGCGCTGACGTCGGGATGGGCGCGTCGCTGGTGGCGGGTCTGGCCCTCATGGGCGCCCTGTGGGGACCCGTGGCGCTCCTCGCGGCGGGCGTGAGCGCGCTCGTGGCCCGCCGGGCCTGGCGCTCGCGGCCTCGACCCGGCCGCCCGGCAGCGGCCCGGTAGCGGCCCCAGGACAACGTGACACGGCCCGGAACCCCTGGCGGGTTCCGGGCCGCCGTTGCACGCGAGGTGGTCAGGCGGGCGGGGCCTGAGCCCGCCCGCCTCGACCATGTCCACGCTGGCCTCGACCATGCTCACCACCGCGGCGTGGCGCTCCTCGGTGTCCAGCCCGACCAGCTCGGCGACGCCGTCCAGCGGCAGGTTCGCGGCCGCGCTCCGGGGCCCTTCCGGGGGCGCGAACTCGTATGCGATGTAGGCGCTGGCGCCCATGTCGATGATCTTGGTGACCCGTGGTCCTTCTCCCACGTCGTGTCGCTGTCCTGGGGGTTCGGCTCACCGTCGGCGCCGGGAATGCGCTCTTCCCGAGTCATGGATGTGGCCGCACCGCCGTCCGGGGACTGTCGGCGGGCGCCAGTATCGTGCCAGGCGACGGGTTGTGCGCCCGCTTGGCGGCCCCGCGTCCGGGGCCGAGGATCGAAACGCATTGCCCCTTTTCGAAGGGTTCCCTGTCGACTGCTCGCATGGGGGTTTCAATGGCGCTCACACCCGACCACCAGGCGCTGCGCGCCGATCACCGGGCGCTGACCCGCCGCGGTGTGCCCGAGGAGCACGCCACACAGCTGCTGCGGGTGGTCGCCGAGTACCCGCGCACCTACGTCCGGTCCACCGACCGCCTGTCCCGGGACTCTTGGGCGCGGTTGCTGGCCGCTCTGGTCCAAGGGCGCACGGTCGCCGAGGCCGCTGCGGCCGCGGGCGTCTCCCTGCCCTGGCTCAAGGCGCTGCGCCGCCGCGACCGGGCCCTGGAACAGCAGGTGGTGGAGGCAGCTGCGCTCGGCGGGACTCGCCTGCGCGGTACGGCGCGGCTGGAGTGCCCGGGGCAGCACTGCGGGTCCACGACCGGCTACGACTACGGGTGCGCCCGGCCGCGCTGCCGGGAGGTCAAGGTGACCGAGGTGGTGCAGGCACGCCACCGCGAGTCCTGACACGGCGCGCACCTGGGGGCGCACCACCAGCACCAAGGCTACGGGGCGTCCGCCAGCGTGCACCCGCACGCGGCAGCCACGCCACCCGCTCAACCTTGCCCCTGCGTGGGGTCGTGGAAGACGATGTCGACGCCGCGGACGCGCACGATGCTGAACTCGCCGTAGGGGCTCAGCATGTCCTCGATGTCCGCAGGCCACAGATGCGGGCAGGCGGGTGAGTGCGCGACCTCACGCAGATGCTCCAGCAACCCAAAGTGCAACCGGGGCGCGAACACGTCCCACCCTCCCTCGCGGCGCCGTGCCACGCGCAGGTCACCGCGGTCCACGAGGGGGTGCGCTCCGGTCAACGCCTCCACCACCAGCTCCAGTGCGCTCAGCTCGTCGGCGCGCGCGGTCATCCGCCACGGCGGTCGATGGGGGGCGTGCTCAGAAGACCAGGGGCGTGGCGACTGCGAGGGCAGGGGATTGTGCCGAAGGAGGAGTTGGCTGTCGTGTTCGGCGTGCAACCGCACCCAGGGGGTGTCACCGGCGTGGACGTGGGTGCGGGTGCGCAGCGGCGCGGGCAGAGCGATCGGTGAGCGTGCATCGGTCAGCAGCTCGGCGAGTTCCAGGGCGGTGGGGCGGCTGCCCCATTCCAGGTTGAGCAGGCGGGCCCCGGAGGAGTTGCGGGGGACGGGGTTGGGCCACACGTTGTAGAAGGGCCAGCAGCGGGGGATGGGGGCGCCGTGCAGCAGCCGCAGGCGGCGCAGCAGCGCGGAGGACATCCGAGCGCTCTCGGCGGCTCCGGATCCGGGCTCGGACTCCGCTTGGAAGAGGAGCTCTTCCTCTTCCAAGGGCAGCATCTCGTGCGGACGGGTCGCCCAGGGCGCCACTGTTCCGGCGGGCAGGCCGGTGAGCATCCAGGACCGCGTCCGGTGCCACTGTGTGCTGGTGAGGGGGATGCGGATGCGCCCGGCCAGGCGCAGGTGCTCCAGGACCAGGTGGCCGCGGTGGTGGTGCGCCCGGATTCCGGGGATGCCGTCCAGGTCTTGATCGGGGACGGCGCGGGGCAGGGTCTCGTTGAGTACCGCGCTCAGGTGCGGTCGGGCGATCTCGATGACGATGTCGGTGACACCAGGCGTGCACCGGCGGATCGCGAACGGCGGGTCGGTGGGGTGGGACACCACGGGCAGGCGGTTGAGGTTGGCCAGGAACAGGCTCTCCAGCCGGGCCTGGCCGTCGCTGGCCTCAGGGATGGGCGGTAGGTGCGGGGGCAGCGCTCTGAGGGCCTTGGCGGCGGTCTGGCGGCCTTCGCCGGTGGCGGTGGTGCGCAGCTTGGTCAGTGCCGTGGTCCGGGACATGGTCGCTCCAGCGCCCCGGCTGCGCGTGAAGGTCAGGTCCGGTCGGACTCGTCGCTGAACAAGGAGTGAGGGGCGGCGGTTCCGCCGGTTCGGGCTCGCGCCCCGCGCGCCGGGTGCTGTGGGGGAGCCGCGGCGCCCTCGAACACCGTAGCCAGATCTTCACACACTGCGAAGCGCCTGGGCAACTCTGACCGGTGTGTCAGCCAACAGGACCAGGGTGCTGGTCGACGCCGTTCCGGGGCGGTGCCAGGGGGTGGGTTGATCGCGGCCTGGGCCTTTCAGCACCCGTCGCGGCACAGGTGAACGCCCGAGCCCGCGGTGTCGACCACGCGGCGCTCGCCCAGCGCCTGCTCCAGGTCCACGGTGTGTTCCAGGAAATCATCCGGCTCCTGGCCGCACCACCGATCGTGCTGGGAGATGCGGACCCACAGGCTGACCGTGTCGCCCTCCTCCGAGACGCGCACCGTGGGGTCGGCGGTGCAGCGCCCGGCCTCGATGTAGTCCACCAGGCCCGTGTCGGTGGGGGCGTAGTCGTGGATGCGTCCTTCGATGGTGGACATGGTGGTGAGGATGTGCTCCTCCGGTGAGGGCTCCGCAGAGGGCTCCTCGGTCGCGGAAGCTTCGGCCTGCTCGCTCGTGGAGAGGGCGGGCTGCCACCACTGCGCCCACAGCACCAGGCAGAAGACGATCAGCGCGACCGCGCCCGCCCGGTGCAGGGAGAACCACAGGTCGCTGGGGTAGTTCGCCTCCGGGTCTCGGTACTGCCACGCGCGCAGGGTCCAGGCCACCTGGGGGCGCACCACCAGCACCAGGGCCATGAGCATCATCAACACCAGCAGCAGATGCATGGGGGGTCACGAAGGGGTCCTTTCCGGCAGGGGTGGGGATCGGGGACCAGTGTGCCTGCCCACCGGACTGGTGGGCGACCGCCCTCGTCCGCAGCGAGCAACAGCACGGCTGCGCCCCTGGGTACAGGCGGCAACGCGCGGCCGGGTGGCGGCTGGAGCGCTGTGCGGGCATCGCTGGCCGTCATAGGCCGCTGACATAATGTCGCCCATGTCTATGCCTTCTCCTCCCCCCTCTCCCGTCCAGGCCCCGCGGGGGCGTCGCTTGCGCGGCGGGTACATCGCGAGCCTGGCGTGTTTGGCCGTCACGCTGGTGGTCCTGGCGGTCCTGCTCGCGGTGGGGCCCGAGGTGCGCCAGCCCGCGCCGGACTTCATCACCGACCCCCGCAGCGACCATGCCCAGTTCGAGCTGGAACTGGGGGAGGAACACGTAGGTGAGATCGGCGTGTTCGGCCGCTTCGGAGGCGCCTGCACAACCATCACCCCCTCGGGGCAGGCGGGAGACTTCCAGACCCGGGGTGCCAGCCGCTACACCTACGGCCCTGAGGAATGGAGCTTGGTCCAGATCCTGCACACCCCTGAGGCGGGCACCTACGAGATCACCTGCACCAGCCCCCGGGGCGAGATCGGTATCGCCTCCATGGACGTGGTGAACAACGCCCCGACCCGGCAGATGGTGTGGGGCCTGACCTGGGTGACGCTGCCCGCCCTGGGGCTGGTGGCCACCATCGTCCTGGCCGTGGCCACACGGGTGCGCGACCGGCGGGAGAGGATTGCCGGGCGGCGCTGATCGTCTGCGAACCGTTCTTGGGGCCTGCTGGAAAGCGGGCCCCTTCGCTTTCTCGGCCCTGGGGCGGTGGCCGTCCTTGCCTGGATCAGAACACGCGGACGTGGTGGGTCACCAGTGCGCGAACAACTCCTCCAGGGTCTCGGGCATGAGCTCGTGCCGCACCTTCAGGGCCGCGGCGGTGAGCTGCTGCGTCCACAGGTGCCCCATCTCGGGGTGGTCGCCGTCGCTGCGGCCCAGGAGCGCGCCGCCGATGGTGCCCAGCGCCGCCTCGTCCAGGTCAGTGAAGGCCTCCAGCACCTCGGTGGCCAGGGATCGGGCCGCCGGGCGCGACCCCTCCAGGGCGCGTTGCATCAACGGCCGCAGGAACTGGGCGACGTCGTGCTGGGGGTGGCGCATACTGATCGCCACCCACGCCTCGGGGTGTGAGCGGCGGTTCAGCATGAGCAGCAGGGACAGCATGGTGCGCACTTGGGGGTGCAGATCGGTCATGGCTCCTACCTACCGTGCCCGCCCCCGGGGGGAGAGGCGATGGCCGCATCCGGTCACCTGCCACGCTCTGGACCGCGGTGCGGACACCTGCCGGGGCGCCCGCACGGCCCGCACCGAACGTCTCCAGCAGGTTGGGGTCGGCCCCGGCCCGGCAGGCGGCCGCGCTCATCCTCGGCGACGGGAGCGGTTGGGGTGTTCCGGCTCGCCGCGGTCGCCGTCTCACCTAGGTCCGCACGATCACCACGTCGTGGCCGGTGGGAGTGAGCGCGGAGCCCGCCCAAGCCCCTGTTCCTGGGCGTTGGCCGAAGGAGTCGTCCAAGGTGACCAGGTGTTCGGCCACCTCAGAGGTGGCGTGCACGGACACGCGAAGACGGTGGTCGGGGTTGACCCCCTGGTCGTGAGGCTGGTGGACCCAGATCTCCTCGGCGCCGGCCTGCGTCATCTCATAAACCCAGGGGGCAAGCGTCTCCACAAGGTCGGCCTGCTCTGCGGTGGCGCCGTGTCCGACGTGGTCCGCCGACGTGGGCTGGGCGGAGACGAACACGCCAACGCCGCCCCAGGCGGCGTGTGCCCAGGGCGGGGAGCCGGAACGGCGCACGACATCGGCGCTCATCCTCGCGGCCAGCCGCTTCACCGCGACCTGCTGGCGAGATGCGGCCACGGCTTCCTCCGGGGCCAGCATCAAACGCCAGCTCTGCCGGGGCGCGTACATCACCATCATCGGCGGCAGAGGGGCGGCGGCCCGCAAGAGGTCGGCGGCCGCACTCAACTCGGTGGCCACAAGGTCGCTGGTGACGGTGGTGCTGGTGGTGGTGGAGTGGTTGCGCATCCGGGCATGATCGCACGCGCGCACGCACACCTCGCGGGGTGGGACTCAAGCGGAGGCGGCGCACTGGGAGGCGCGGCGTAGCAGTGCCACGTCCACCCGCCCGGCGCGGTCCTTCAGGGTCGCGATACCACCCTGTAGGATCTCGCCGCTCCTGGCATAGAGCAGTGCCTTGAGCTGAGGTTTCTCTGGTTGTCTCACGCCTTCAGCGGAGGGTTCTGTCTCACGGTCGTGTCGTTTCCTCAGGTGCCGCCAGCTCACGCGTTGTTCGGCGAGGTCGAGCCAGCGCTCCATGTTCGCCGGGGGTGAAGTGTCTGATAGCCCAGTCTCAGATCCGTGGCCAAGTGGCTAACTGGTGGCCATCGTTCATGAGATTTGGCCACGCGATTTGAGACGCTACAACCCTGTAGGATCTCACGCCCCCTGCCCTTCGGCCGGGTTCGTGACCTGCGGTTTCCCCTCTTGTCTCACAGATGGACAGTGAGGCTGTGTCTCACAGTCGGCGTTGCTTCCCAGGGCATGCCCGGAACTTTTCTGCCGCGAACTTTGCTGTCTCGCGAGCTACGTCGTATGCGACATCCATACGACATCGGACGTGAGATTGCGACACGGATCGTGAGACCCTACAAACCCGCCCGGCCCGGTCAGTTGGTGGACCCCACCGAAAGGTGACGGCCCAAGTAGCCCACCACGACCGCCAGGTCGGCGGGGTGGCGCAGGAAGTGCAACCTCGGACAGATCCCGTAGTCGACATCGAGTTTGATGTGCGCGAACATCGGCGCCTGCCCGGTCGGGTCGACGTCGGTGGGGACAGGGAACACACGCTGGGCGGCCAAGCGCTCGCTGTTGCGCACCGTGTCGGACTCGGTGAAACCGACCCGGCGGGGCGGGATGACGCGGTATCCGTCCGGTGCCTGGGCGAGGTAGTTGTGCAGACCCGCGCTGTTGGTTGGGCGGTCCTGCCGGTAACGGCACCAGTCCTCCAACGCCTCCAGGGCCTCCCACGCCCGCCCCACCCACAAGGCTTCCTTGCTCCGGTCCAGGGCCAGGTCGTGCACGGGCCCCTCGTCCAGGGTGAACATCAGGTGCGGCAGGTCGGGGCCACGCGTGATGCGCTCCAGCAGTTCCTCCACCCGCCGCGGCGGACCGCCGGAGGCGATCAGGGGCGGTGCGGGGGTGGTGGCCAGCAAGTGCAGCCCTTCGTTGGCGGCCTGCGCGCGCAGCCAGGCCACTTCGGCCTCAGCACGTCGGGCTCGCTCGGCCTGCCGGTCGCGGTCGACGGCCAAGTCGATGTTGTCCTGGTCGAGTTCGCGAGCCTGCGCGGTGGCGCGGGTTGCCTGGTCAGCGAGGCGAGCCACCTCCTCACGCAGCCGCTCGACCTGCCCTGTCAGGCGGATGCGCTCGCGTTCGCCGGACAGGTCCGGATCCTCCTCCAGGGGCCGGCAGGTAGGACCAGGGGCGGGTGGTGTGGTCGTGGTGTGCACCCGGACCGTGTCCGGCGGGTGGGCGTCCACGGCGGCGGTGCGGTCGTCAAGGCCGGCGAGGACCTTCGCCACAGGCTCGGGCGGCGCCGCGGCCTGGGCGCAGGCGGTAACGGCGGCCTGCACCTGTTCGACGACGTCAGGGGCGGAAGGGTCGTGCTCGCTGGCGCGCACGAACGGGGGCGGAGTCAGCACATGGACACGTCCCGGGCGCAGGTCGATCCCCGCAGGCAGTAACGGCACGATCTCCTCCCGCGCGGGCCCGTCCAGGATGTACACCGACGCCATCCCCCGCAGTAAGGGAACCAGCCCCTCGGGGAGCGACCGCGGCCCGCTCCGGAGGGCATCGGCGGCCGGGGCCACCACCAGGGGCAGCAGCCGCCCGGGGTCGGTGAGGGCCTCGGCGACCCCGGCAACCTGGGGCGGGTGCTGGACGCGCACGGCACTTGACGGCAGCCGGGCGGATCCGTCTGCGGCCTGGAGTGCCTCCATCAGGACGCGCAGAACCTGGGGTGGGAGGAGCACGTCGTCGGGGCCGGGCGGGGCGTGTTCGAGGGTGGTGTGCACCCACGCCCCGTCGCCGGGAGTATCGACCACGGACAGGGCGGTGACCCACTGGCCGTCGTCGCGGTCGGTGAGCACCGCCACCTGTATCGCCCGGGTGCCGTCGGGTTCGCTGTGGGGCACGACCACGGCGCGCGAGCGGGCGCTGAGCCGGTACCGTCCCGCCTTGTCCAGGTGCGGGACCGCGCCGGGACGGTTGCGGTTGACCCACCCGAGCAGCACCGGGCCCGCTGTCTCCACCACCGGGCTGGTGGTGAGACACCGCCACAGGGACCGGTAGCGGGCCACGGCGGGCGGGGCGGGGTTCACTCGGTGCTCCTCACGGCAGGGGGCGTGGCACTCCAGCATGGCCGATCAGCCCCCAGATCGGGAGAAGATGTTCTTTCCCTGCCGTGCTACGGCCCCTACGGCGGTCGGCTGGACCAGGGCTAGGATGCCGGGGCCGTGCCGCTCAGCGGCCCCCTTTCACTCCGGCGTGGTGTCGTCCTGTTCGGTGGTGTCGTTGGTGATGTACGCCTGGGGCCCTTCGTCGCCGGGGGCGAAGCCGTGGATGAACTCCCAGTCCGGGTTCGCCGGCCCGCCTCCATCGGTCTGGGGCGCCAGCAGTCGCAGCAGCGTCTCCATCGTGCCCATCGTGCGGTTGGCCTGAGGACCGCCCACCACCAGCACGATCCGGTCCTTGCCGTACCCGATGTAGAACGGTGGCGGGGCGGAGGTGAACATCGACAGCAGCGCCTTGTAGGAGTAGAACTCCCGGGGCGGCGCCTCCTCGTCGAACTCACCGTGCACGACGGTCAGATGCCGGTAGCCCAGGGCCTGCTGTTCGACCTCGACCAGGTCGGGGTGCTCCTCCACCATGCGTCTGGTTTGCTCGACCGCCTTGCGGTTCTCCTCGCGCTCGGCCGGGAGCAGCATCCGGATGAGCTTCTCGGCCCGGCCGGTCATCACCTCGGGGGTGTGCAGGAACAGCTCGGCCACGACCCGGGCGGTCTCGCTCAGAGCGCGCCCCTGGAGGTGTTCGGTGTAGGCCAGGACCACGGTGGGGTCGGCCACCTCGGGCAGGTGCTCCACGGGGCGCCACCGGACGACCTCCAACGGGTCGGTGACCTCGGCCTCGGACACGTGCAACGCCGCCATCCACCCCCAGGCGGTGCGGGTGGCGGCCAGCGCGGACAGCACCGGCCCGGTCTCGGAGGCATCGCGCGTGGTGCGGTAGTCGTCCCCGGCCAGCTCCTGCCAGGCCGTGTCCAGCTCCAGCACCCATCCCAGCTCGCTGGGAAGAGAGCCGAGTACCGCGATGAGGTCGCCCTGCTGCATCGCCTGGTAGGAAGCCAGGGTCGCCATGTACCAGGCGCGGTAAGCGGACAGGAAGCGCACGTCGAGGCTGTTGGGGTTCTCGAAGTCGAGGGTGTCGTTCTCCATCGGGGCATCATCGCAATCACAGGTGACGAAAACCAGCCCTGACCAGTACAGGAACCTCGTGATCGGGCCTTGACGGGCGATCCCAGGGCGAGTTCCTGCGTCACGCAGAGAACCTGCGCGAGGGGCCCAGAGCCGCGCCGGAGCCGGGACGGGCAGGGTGTCCCTGGCGCGGGCGCACCGCTTCGTCCAAGGGGCGCACGTCGGTGGCGTTCACGGTGGGCAGCGCCCCGGGGGCGGCCCGGCGGATGTGGCCGCGCGCCAGGAGTACCCCGCCGCCGAACAGGGCGGCGGCCGCGCGTTGGGAGGCGCGGCGGGAGAGCGCCAGGTCGACCAGGCCGGTGCGGTCCTCCAGGGTCGCGAACACGACCCGGTGTCCGGAGCGGGTGGGCGGGGTCTGCACGCTCACCCGCAGCCCCGCCACGACGGCCGGGGCGCCGTCGGCGAGCCGGTGCAGGTCGCGTGCGAGGGCGAGCTGGTGGTGGGCCGCCAGGTGGGCGATGTCCTCGGCGTGGGCGTCCAGCAGGTGCCCGGACAGCTCATAGCCCAGTACCCGCAGCTCCTCGGCGACGGCGTCGGTGTGGTCCATGGCCACCGCGGCGGGGCGGGCGCGCTCGGGGGCGGTGGTCAGGGTGAGCTGGCCGGGGGCGGGCAGGGAACGGCGGGTGCGGCGCTGGGCGTGGGCGGCCAGCAGCACCTGGCGGCGGTGGGCGCGGCCGCCGGTGAGGCTGTCGGCTCCTCCGGCCAGGATGAGGTCGTCCAGGCCCTGCCCGGACAGGTCGGTGCGCTCCAGCAGGTCCTCCAGGCCGGTGAAGGGGCGGCCGGTCAGGATCTGGTCCTGGTGGTGCTCGTCCAGGTGGGCCACGTCGCTCAGCGGGGGGCGCAGCGCCCACCGGTCCGGCCCGGTCTGGTCGACGTGTTCCACGCGCCAGCTGGTGTGGGAGGCGTTGACGTCCAGGCCCAGGACCGGCACGCCGCACCGGCGTGCCTCCTGGAGCAGGACCCGACGCGGGTACATGCCCGGGTCGTGGGCCAGCAGCCCGGCGAAGAACGCGGCGGGGTGGTGGCGTTTGAGGTAGGCGGACTGGTAGGTCACCGCGGCGAACGCGGTGCCGTGTGCACGGCAGAACCCGAACGCGCCGAACGCCTCCACCATCTGCCACACCCGGTCGGTGACGTGGGCGGGGTGGCCGCGCTCGGCCGCGCGCTGCCGGACTTCGGCCTCGACCTGGGCTCGCCCCTGGTCGCTGGCCAGAGCGCGGCGCAGGGCTTCGGCGCGATCCAGGCCGCACCCGGTGTAGGCGTCCAGGACTTGGAGGAGCTGTTCGTGCCAGAGCAGGGCGCCGCCGGTCTCGGCCAGGATCGGATCCAGGTCCGGATGCGGGGCCGGGGCGGGGTCGCCGGCGCGCCCGGCCAGGTAGGCGGCGACCATGTCCACACCCATCGGGCCGGGGCGGAACAGGCTGATGTCGGCGACCAGGTCGGCCACGCCCCGGGGGCGCAGCTTGGTCACTAACGCTCTCTGACCGGCTGACTCCGCTTGGAACACCCCCAGGGTCTGGCCGCGGCTGATCATGTGGGTGGTGGCCGGATCACCGTCGGGCAGGGCGGTCAGGTCCGGGCGGGTTCCGGTGGTGCGCTCGACCTCGGTGAGGGTGTGGGCGAGCGCGGACTGCATCCGCACCCCCAGGATGTCGAGCTTGAGCAGCCCGAGGTCTTCGACTCCGTCCTTGTCGACTTGGGCCATGGCGACCCCGGCGCCGGAGGGCTGGGTGGGGATGCGGTCGGCCAGTGCGGTGTCGGCCAGGACCAGCCCGCAGGGGTGCATGGCCAGGTGCCGGGGCAGACCGTCCAACCGCTCGGCGAGGGTGAACAGGCGCTCGACGTGCTCGCCGGTCAGGGGTGCGCCGCCGACCCGGGACAGCTCCGGTAGTTCCCGGGCCACCTGGCGGATCCGGGCGGCGCGCACCCGGGGGAAGGCGGCGGCGATGCGCTCGACCTCCGCCGCGGGCAGGGACAGGGCGGCCCCGGCGTCGCGCAGCGCCGAGCGGGCCCGGTAGGTGTCGACCATCGCGACCGCCGCGGCGGCGCCGGGGTGGGCGGCGATGACCGCGTCGTAGGCCTCCAGGCGCCGCGCGGACTCCACGTCCAGGTCGATGTCCGGCTGGCCGGGTCGGGAGGGCGTGAGGAAGCGCTCCATGAGCAGGCCGTGCTCCAGCGGGTTGAGACCGCTGATGCCGAGCAGGTGCACGACCAGGCTCCCGGCCGCCGACCCGCGCACCGACACCCGGATGCCCTTGCCCGCGATGGCCGCCGCGGCGTCGGCCACGGTCAGGAAGTAGGACCACAGGCCCATCCAGTCGATGACGGCGAGTTCGGCCTCCAGACGGGCCGGGGCGCGGCCGTCGCGGTCCACGCCCAGGCGGGCGGCGCCGGAGGCGCACCGGGCCCGCAGTTCGGCGGCGGCGCCGGGGCGCGGGGGCAGGTGCAGGCGTCCCATGCCCAGGTCCGCGGCCGGGTCCAGGGCGCAGGAGGCCGCCAGCGCGGCGGTGTGCGCGAGCAGCCGTCGCGCCCGGGAGCGGTCTCCCGCGCACACCGCCGTGGCCACGTCGAGCATCTCGGCGCCGGTGGCCAGGTGTGCCCGGTCGGTGGGCGGGTCAGGGGTGTAGCCGCCGGGCGCCCACTGGCGGATCCGGTCCAGCGCCCGCGCCAGCGAGGCATCGGCCGGGGCCGGGTAGCGCACGGCGTTGGTCAGCACCGCCAGCACACGCTCCTGACGGGCCAGGCCCAGCAGCGAGCGGGCCGCGCCGCGCTGGCCCGGAGCGCCGTGCTCGTGCGGCGCCAGGACGATCTCGGCGCCGGTGGACCGCCAGGCCCCCAGCAGGGCGCGGGCACGCGCCCCCTCCCTGCCCGCCAGGGCCCGCCCCACGTCGGAGTCGGGGCCCAGCAGCACGACCAGCCCCTGGGCGTGCTCGGCGACCTCATCCGGGGCGGCGGCCACCGGACCGGGGCCATGGTGGGCAGCGGTGACGAGGCGGCACAGGGACGCCCACCCATTCGCGCCCCGCGCGAGCACGACCGCGCGGCCCCCGCCCGGGGCGGCCAGGGCCAGGTCGGCGCCGAGCACCGGCTGGAGCCCGGCCTCGCGGCAGGCGCGCACGTGCTCCACGACCCCGAAGAGGGTGTCGCGGTCGGTGAGCGCCGCGACCGGCTGGCCGTCGGCCGCGGCGCGGGCCACGAGCGCGGCCGGGGCGGCGGTGCCGTGGCGCAGCGAGTAGCGCGACGCCGTGCGCAGGTGAGCGAACACCGGCTACACCCCTCCCTGCTGTGTGTGCACGGCCGGGGAGGAAGACACCGCATTCGAACTGTCGTACGAAAACTGTAGCGTAGAGGAGGGCGCCGTGCAGCTCTGAGCTGGGTTGACACCCCGCCCCACGGCGCCAGAGCGCCTACGGCGCGGGGCGTGCCGCATCCCGGCCGGGGCGCGAGGGCGTCGCCAACACCACCCTGCACCATACTTAAAGCGATATTGCATGCGCGGAAAGTGGCGAAGGGTGGGGGCGTGTGGGACGACGACGCAACAGGATCAGGGCCATCCGCAGGAGAGATCGCCGGACCAAGGTCGCATCGGCGCACCGCGCCGACGAGCCCTACGTCCTTGACGACCTCGACGACTTCCCCCTGGGCTGCGCCCTCCCCATGCAAGAGCACCTGCGCGAGGTCTTCGAGCGCCTGCCGATGTCCCCCAAGCGCGTCCTGGGGCCCACGCAGGCGGACCCGGGCAGGGTCCTGACCGTCTCGCCTTCGGCGTTCTACCAGGACCTGAGCGCCGAGGACCCACAGCACCGGGTCCTCGCGGAGCGCTGGCCCTTCCGGCGGCGCGGGTCCGGGCAGCCACCCCATGACGCCTGGAGCTGCCTGGCCCTGATGAGCCTGGAGCTGGACGAGTCCCCGGACACCCTGGCCGAGGACCTGCGCGAGATGGAGCAGCGCGGCCTCATGGTGTGGTCGCCGACGACCCACACCTACCTCGCCGACCCGCCGCCGCTCTACCAGGCCTGGCACGCCATCCGCGCCCAGCACCCGCAGCTGCCCGCGGTGCGCATCACGCTGCGCCCCGGGGTGTGCGGGCGCGATTCCTACCCGCGGTGTGGTTGCTCGCGCTTGTGGCGCCTGGAACCGGACCAGAGCGGCGGCCCGGTGACCGTGGACCTGCCGCGCTCGCGCCTGCGCACGCCGCACGGCGTGCTCCAGGCGCTGCTGCACCAGGCGGCGCACCTGCTCGCCCGGGTACGGCAGGTGGAGGAAGTTGGCCAGGTACGAGGACTGCGGCATCTGCGCACGTTCTCCCCGCTGGCCGAGGAGGTGGGTTTGGACGGCGCGTGGTACGCGGCCCCCGGCGGGGGCAGGGACGCCGTCGAGGAGCTGCTCCCCGACACCGTCCAGCGCTACGCCGAGCTGCTCGCGGATCTGGACGCGGCCATCGACAGCGGCCTGATCTGGGAACACGACCCCGACGCCGAACCCGCCCTGTATGCCGCCGCCGGCCGATGACCCCGGGCGGCGGGCGGCGAGCCGTCAGGGCGGTGCGGCTCAGCGCCCTCCCGAGGTGAGGGCCCCGGCCCTTCGTCCCTAGACTGCCCGGGTCGATCAACGGGTCAGACCGGGACAAGGGGTGGGAAGCGGTGCGACGACGTGTGGGGGACGTGCTCGGCTGGAGCGGGGCCGCGATGCTCGCGGGCGCCCTGATCCTGACCACACCCCAGGTAGCGGGATTCTCCGAGCACACCGCGCCCGCTGGCCAGGACCTGGCGCTCCTGGTCGGCCCGACGCTACTCCTGGCCGCCGCGGTGCTCGGGTGGGTGGCCCTGACCGCCACCCGCGACCCCGAGCGGCTCACCGCGCGCCCGACTCTGGGCGGCGTGCTGGGACGGGCTGCGGTGGTCCTGGTCGTGATGGTGGTGGCCTGGTTCGCCTTCCCCACCCGCCACCTGGCCCTGTCCGTGGACAACGACCGCTTCCGGATGTTTCCCGACGAGGTCGTGGCCCTGTGGGCCGGGGTGTGCCTGGTGGCCCTGGGCGCCGCGCTGACCCTGGGGGCGGCCACGGTCCTGCCCTGGCACCGGTGGAAGCGGGTGCTGACCGGGATAGTGGCGGGCGCGCTGGGCGCGGCGATGGTGTGGACGCTGGTGCCTGCGGCCCTGTCCCGTCTGCTCATGGTGGAGCACACCGTGGCCGCCGCCGACGGCGGGCAGGCGGCGCCGGTCCCGGCCACGATCAGCCGGGTGGGATGGACCTGGGAGCCCGAGCACCCGGTGCTGGGCGTGGAGCGGGGCCCGCGCGGGCCCCTGGTGCGCCACGCCGACGGGTTCGTGGCCCTGGACGGGGCCACCGGCGAACAGCTGTGGACCTACCGGCTGCCCTACGCCCGCCAGGTGCAGACCGGGGTGTTCGCGGGCCAGGACCGCTACGCCTACCTGTCGCACGTCGCCCAGGCCGAGCCCGAACCCGAGACCCGCACGCTGGTGGTGCTGGACGCCACCACCGGGCAGGTGGTGCGCGATGCTCCCATGCCCGCACTGGCCTGGCCAGGGCAGGAGGAACCCCCACAGCTGCGCTACCTCACCCCCGACGTGCGCGTCTTTCGCGTCTACGAGGACGGGCGGTCCCTGGTCGTGGCCTACGCCACCGACTCCACCGAGCGCCTGTGGGAGGTCGAACTCCCCGACGGGACCGGTGAACGCATCTGCCTGTGGGCTCATGACGACGGGATCCGTGGCCACGGCGACCGGGTGCTGGTGGCCCGCCTGTGCCTGGACCAGGAGCACCTCCCCGAACACAACGTGGACGCGGCCCTGGGGGACATGGACGTGCCCGCCGACGCGGTGGAGAGCGTGACCGCGCTGGACACGGCCACCGGCGAACAGGTCTGGCGCCAGGAGTGGACGCCCCAGGACCTGCCCCGCGTGGCCCTGCCCAGTGTCGGCACTGTCCGCGAGGGGCACGGGGGCGAAACAGTTGCCCGCACGCCGGGCGGGGTGTTCGCCCTGGACGACGGCGCACCCGCGCAGGTGCTCCCCCCCGCCCCGGACCCCACGTATGAGTACGCCCTGGGTGTGGACACCCAGGGCGCGGTGGTGCTGCGCGACCAGGGCGGCGAGGAACCTGACCTGCTGCTGGTCACCGACGCCGCGGGGGAGGTCGTCCAGCGCACCGAGGTCGAGGTGCAGGCGCACCTGTGGGTGGCGATGGACCAGGCCCACGTCTTGGAGTCGGTGCTGGTCGTGCCTCATCGGACCCGGGACGACCACGACCGCCGGGTACACACTGTCTCCGTCCTGCCCTGGGAGGGCGAGCAGGCCCAGCAGGGCTGGACGTCCATCCTGCTGGAGGGCAGCGAGGACCCCGCCGATACGCCGGACGCTGGCGACTACAGCGTTCGCCCGGTCCCCGGCGCGGTGGTCACCCTCGTGGAGAACCGCCTGTACGGGCTGGTGCCTTAACTGCACTGACCACAGAGGTTAGATACAGACCGGCAGGGATTGGACAGCAAGAAGTGAGTACGCGCACTCATCCGGCTGCCCTTTGCGCTCAGTACGCTGCGGGCATGACCCAGAGTGCGCCGACCCCAACGCCGCTGTCCGCTGGCGCCTTCCACCTCCTGCTCACCGCAGGGTGCGTCAGCCTCGCCACGGCAGTGTGCGGCATGGGCCTTGCTCTGCTGCTAGGACCAGCCGCGGCGGGCGCCCCACTGGCCAGCCACCTCACCAACGCCGGGGGGTGCACGCTGCTGTGGCTGGGAGGCCACTGCGTGGAGTACTGGAGACTACGAAGGAAAGACCCCTTCTGGGCGGGTTTCGCGGCTGCCGCGGCCCGCGTGAGCGGGATCCTCGCCCTGCTGCCTCTGGTCCTGGCCTGGACCGTGGTGCTCGTGCGTCTGCTCCACTGAGAGCAGACGGCCCCCTACGAAGACGGCGGTCTCATCGTCACTCCCGCCAACCGTCGGCGCAGCCAGGCCAGGGCGGCAACACACCCGTGCTGGTGGCCCCGAGTACGCGTACTCATGCGGGCGACAGGGGCGCACCCGCAGACTGGGCGGCATGACGAACTCCGCGCAGACCCTCAACGGCTTCCTCCACCGCTACCCCTGGCTCGCGGTCCCGCTGTGGATCGTCGGGGTGATCGTGGTGGAGGCCGCGGGCCTGGTGCTGCTGATGGGCGCGTACATGGGCACGGCCAACGGCGCCCACCCCGCGGCCGGGCCGATGCTGTCCATCGGCTTGTACGCGCTGTGCGCGACGCCGCTGGTGTCCCTGGTCTACCTCGTGCTGGCACTCATCGGCCCCCGCACGCACCGGGCCGCCACGGTCGCAGGGGTGCTGCTGGTGATCGTGCTGGCGGTCGCCTTCGGAGCGATCGGCACCTCCACCAGCCTCGAACCGATGTAGGCCCAGCACTCCCGAAGTCCCAGCAGGCCCTGCTGTCTCACCGAAGGCGGGTGTAGCAGCGCGGGCAGGCCGGGGCCGTCACCGCGGCGGGGGCGTTCCAGGCCAAGCGGCAGTACCAGCGTCGGCACCGGACCGGTCGGTTCGTGGGGGCGTAGTCGTCGGTGGACAGCGGCGCGGTGTGCCCGCAGGCCGGGCAAGTCCATTCATGGGGGGTGGTCTCGGCGCCGTGGGCGCGGGTCACCGACAGGTGCAGGCGCATGTGGCCGGGGGCGGGGCCGTGCGGGTCGGCCACGTGACCACAGGCCGAACAGCGCGGGTAGGCGGGTGGGGCGGGGTCGCGGTTGAGCCACACCATGAACAGGGACATCGATGCCTCCAAGGCGGCGGCCAGTACGGGCCCGACCGGCACCGCGTAGGGCCAACCGGTCGCGGTGGCGGCCGGTCAGCACGCCGCGGAGCGCTTTCTGGGCGCGTGCCTGCCCGGGGCCACGGTGGAGAGGAGGACCTCAGCTGACGTTGTGGGCGTCCTGCGGAAAATCGGGCGCCCATACCTGCAACGCGCGCGCGGCCGCCCGGGTCGGCCCGGCGAGTCGCTCCACCTCATCCTGGTCCACCGGACCGTCCTGCATCGCGGCAGTCAGGGTCTCGATCGCACCTACCACCTCGGGGAGCTTCAGCAGGCGCTGCGCATCACTCAGCGCGCGGGACCGCCACACCACCAGATCCGCCGCCAGGTCCTCGGAGATCCAGTGCCAGGGGGAACCGCTGAGCGCCTCCACCGCGGCCAGCACCAGGGTGTCCTGCCCGGCCTGGGCGAGGTGGTGCTGCATGGACAGCGACGCGGCCAGGCCGATGACCGCGGACAGCTGCACATCCTCATCCGCCGGGACGAGTACCGTCCCCAGCACGCCCGGGGGCAGGCGGGCGTCCCCGGGCGCGGACACCACGCGTTCCACCTCATAGCCCAGCGCGTAGGTCGCGACCGCGCGGGCAGCGGTGAACGCGTCCTGGGCTGGTGACCACACCGGTGCGGGTACCCGGTCCAGGGCCTCCTCCAGGGGGTGCGCCCGCACCGAGTGGTTGGTCAGGTGCCAGATGCGGTCCGCCCACACCCAGGTACTCAACGCGCCCACGACCAGACGGACCCGAGCGATCCTCTGCACAGGCCCGCGCAGGAACAAGTCGTCCACCTGCTCGACGTGGAGGTCGGTGACGGTGGCGCGCCCTCGCCATACCTGCCCCGGAGCCCGTCCGAGCACCCCGAGTCTGACCTGAAGTCCTCTGACGCTCTCCAGGCTCTCGGTGGACACCGCACGGTGCTCCTGCACGTGCCGCATCATCTCCCGAGCGGCCGCGACGTCCGCTCGCGCTTGGTCCACGTGCAGTCCGATCTTCAGATCCAAATCGCGTAGTTCGGACAGCTGCTGGGCGCGGTAGAGCATGACGTAGGCGGGCACGTCGTCGTGGGCGTCCATGGCCGCGCGCAGTTCGGCGACCTCGCGCCTGTGGTGCTCGGCGTCGGTGAGGGGAGCGTCGTCGGGGGTGTCCATGGCCATGACCGTACCTCCTGCGCGGCTGCTCACCAGGCCGGTGACCGTACCCGGCCAGGCCCAGGCACGCCGGGCGGTGGCCGGGCTCACGGCTCAGTGGAAAGCGACCTGGGGGATGGGGGCGAGGTCTTCGATGGCCAGGTCCACGGCGATCGGGTGGTGGTCGCTCACCCCGCGGTGATCGAGTCGGGCGTATCCGGCGATCGCACCGGCGAGCTGGCGGGTCACCCAGACCTGGTCTGTGCGCAGCAGCCCATGCACGCCCGTGTACGCCAGCAGCTCCTCGCGGCCGGTCAGGTCGGCCAGATGCGCGGCCACGTCGATCATCTTGCCCCGGGTCAGGGCCAATCCGACCCGGCGGTCAAGGCGGACCTTGTCGGGCTGGTCCTGGTCCAAGATCGTGCGCGAGGCCCGGTTGTGCTCGGGCACCTGATCCCAGTCGGGTTCGGGTCCGGCCAGGGGGCCGTGGTTGACGTCTCCCAGGAGCACCCCGGGCCACCCCTGCCTGTGAACCCTCGTCTGGAGGAAGCGGGCTTCGCCGACCGCGGCGTCGACGTCGTGTGGGACCAGGTGCGCGCAGATGAACGTGATCGGGCACGGCCACCGCGGTCCGCGCAGGGTGGAGCTGGTGAACCCGTGCCAGGTCACACCCTTGTCCTCGTACTTGTCGCCGCCGTGAACCTCCTCGACGTGCGGCGCCCACAACAGAGCGGTGTGCAGCCCCGACGGGGACGGGCCCATCCGGTAGGTGAAGCCGAGCCGGTCGGCCAGAGCTGCCAGGGCGGGCTCTTCGGGGCACTCCTGGATCGCGACCACCTCGGCGTGGGCGTCACCGATCAGGGCGGCCACCTCGTCCACCCGTGTCCAAGCGGTGGTGTACTCCAAATTCGCCGACAGCAGGTGCACAGCTTGCTCTCTTTCCCGGTGTGGGCCCAGCCTCGGGCCATGTCGAGTGATCGCGGCGTTCACGACAGGACGCACCGGGCTCCGTGTGCGATGCGGCTTCCTGGAGAGGAAACCGCTGGTGCAGCGGGCGGCCCAGACGACCCGCGGCCACGGTAGCGGCATCGCAGAAGCCCTCACCACCGCAACGGCCAGCGCTCACGTCAACTGCCGCCGAGAAGGTGGGTGACGTTGATGTCCAAACGGTCGCTGTGCCGTTGCGCGGCCCCTGCTGACGACGATTGTGGTCAGGGCCCCTCGTCCAGGCCCAGGGCGCGCGCGGTCGCGCAGGGATAGACGACCTCGCATGTCAGGCACCGCCGCTCGGTGAGGTGGGCGGTGCCGTACAGGTAGCAGGCGTGCAGCGCGCGCTCGGCCTGGACCACGACCAGCTCGGCCTCGGCCACGGCCTCCATGGCGGCGTCGGTGCGCGGCGCCTGGGCCAGCAGCTGGCGCTGCACATGCTCCTCGGCGCGCACGGCGGGGTGGGTGTAGGTGACAGCGTCGGCCTCGTCCAACCCGAGGGCGTCCACGGCGTTGGCGTAGTGCAGGGCCGTCCACAGCGCCTGGGCCGGGACGATCCACGTGTCGGCCTCTGGGGTCTGGCCCTCCAGGGCGTTGGCCAACTCCTGGAGGGCGGCCGGGAGCGGGGGCGGGGTGGGCGCGGTCAGGGCGAGGGTGCCCAGCAGGGCGGTGAGGTGGTGGCGGTCGACGGCGACGGTCTCGTTGAACACGCGGGGGTTCTCCGTCTCTGCGCGAGGGGGCGGTCAGATGCTGATCATCGCAACCGGTACCGACGAAAACCATGCTCTGACCAGTAAAGAATCAGGCGTCACCGGCCGAAGGCCCTCTGTCAGGTAGCCAGCGGCGGCCGCGCGCGGCTCCTCGGCGGCGGCGCCGGGGGCGGGTCGGGGCCGTCGCCGCGTTCGGGCCGGGCGCGGTGCAGGGGCGACCCGCCTGTGCTGAACCCGCCCCGCGCGTGGTGTGGATGGGCCACAGTTGTTCCCTGGACTCGTCGGGACGGGGGATGGCACATGGGGTATCTGCGGGTACTGCGGCACAGGCGTGTGCTGGGGCTGTGGGGGGCGCAACTGCTGGCCGTGGTTGGGGCACGGCTGTACGCGCTGGCCGTGATGTGGCTGGTGTGGCAGGCCACCGGGTCGGCGTTCCTCATGGGCCTGGTGGCGGTCCTGGAGTCGGTGCCCTACATCCTCATGGGCGCCTTCGGTCGGCGCCTGGTGGCCCGCCTGGCCACCTGGCGGCGCCTGGCCGCGGTGGAACTCCTGCGGGCCGCCGTGGTGGCCACAGTGCCGTTGGTCTGGGCGCTGCCGGAGGCGCGGGTGGCGGTGCTGTTGGCCGTGGCGCTGCTGATCGGGGTGACCGGCTCGGTGGTGGACCCGCTGCTGCCCGCGCTGGCCCCCTCCCTGGTGAGGGATGACCAGGTGCGGCCGGTGATGGGTCTGCTGGATCTGACCGGGCGCATCGCGCGCATCCTGGGCCCCGGCGCGGCCGGCGCGCTGCTGCTGGTGGTGCGGGAGGTGGACTTCTACTGGCTGACCGCGGCCGGGTTCGCCGCCAGCGCGCTCGCGCTCGCGCTGCTGGGGCGCGCCGAACCGGCCTGCCGCGCCAGGCCAGCGGCGTCGGCGCCCTCGTCCGGTGACGGCGAGGATGCGGCGGGGTGGCGGGTAGTGCTCTCTCACCCGCCGGTGATGGCCGCGCTGGCGTTGAACGGGTGCGGGATCCTGGCCGGGACCGCGGCGGCGATCGGGCTGCCGATCCTGCTCACCACCGTGCACGGGGCCGGGATGGGCGTGTACGGATTGTTGACCGCGCTCACCGCGGCGGGGGCGGTGGTGGGCAACCTGGTGGTGGGCAACCTCGCCGCCCGGGGCCGGTGGCTGGGCGTGTTCTGCGCGGCGTGGGCGGCCTCGGGCGTGCTGCTGGCCGGGATGGGGATGGCGTCCACCGTGGGTGTGCTCGCGCTGATCCTGGCCCTGTCGGGGGCAGCCGCGCCGTGGGCGGGGGTGACCCTGCACGCCCATCTGGCCGAGCGCTTCAGCGCGGCCGAGCGGGTGGGGGTGCTCTCGGCCCACCACATGGTGATGCGCACCTGCGGGACGGCGGGCATGCTCGTGGTGCCGGTGCTGGTGGCCGCCAACCCGCCGCTGGTGTTCGCGCTGGCGGGTCTGGTGCTGGTCGCGGCCGCGACAGCGGCGGGCCTGGCCGGGGCGCGCCTGCCCGAACGCTCCGGTGAGCTGGTCGGGGCCTAGGAGCCGCACGGCCCCGACCGGAGAACTTCCGGCCGGGGCCACGCACAGGCGGGTCCAGGGTCAGGTGTCCAGGCGCCAGCGGGTGACGGTGATGTTCTCCATGGGCACGCCGAGCTGGGTGTAGATGCGCTCGTGCATCCTGCCGAACCAGGCGCCGCGGCGGTCGTTGTAGAAGGCCTCGTCGTACCAGGCCACGCCCAGCAGGACGGTGCCGCCGCCGCTCGGGTTGTCGGCCTCAGCCTCCCAGTAGGTGTTCTGCCAGTCCCAGAGCATCAGCTCCTCGGGGCGCGAGCGCAGGCGCTCGTCGGACTCGCGCAGGGCCTCGATCACCCGACGGGCGGTGGCCTGGTCGGGGCAGTAGTACCGGCAGTCGGAGAAGGCGATGGGGGCCTTGTCGCCGCGGCGGTCGGCGTCGCCGTCCTCGCCGACCAGGACGCGCACGCGGGTGACCGGCTCCACGGCCGGGTCGTACATGGTCAACGTCATCGTGGAGTTCCTTCCGGTTGGGGGTGGCCGGTCACCGGTCGGCGGCCGACAGGGGGACAAGGTGTGTGGGCGCGGTGCCGTCGCGCATCAGGCAGCCGCCGGGGGCGACCAGGCGCACGTTCACACCGACGCGGGGTGTGGGGGTGTGGTTGGGCGGGCTGTAGTGGATGGTGCGCACGTCCATCAACAGCACGCCGCCCGCGGGCACGGGGGCGGCGGTCCAGGGGCCGGTGGCCGGTGCGGCCAGCGTGAGCGGTCGACCGGCGGTGTCGGCGCGGCGAGTGGGGGCGTAGCCGCGCCGGTGGGATCCGGCGATGACGTGCACGCACCCGGCGTCGGTGGTGGCCTCGGACAGGGCGATCCACACCGTCAGGGCGCGTGCGGGGTCGAGCTGGAGGCGTTCGTTCGTGCCGTCCTGGTGGGCGGGCACGGTCATGTCCGTGCCCGGGTGCTTGACGATCACGAACGAGTTCTCGATGAACACCCGGGAGCCGAGCACGGCGCGGATGTGGGTGTGCAGCCCGTCGTGGGTGAGCGCGCGGGCCAGGGCGGTGGTGGTGCGGTGGGGGTTGGCCAGGACCGGGGCGTTCGCAGGGGCCGCCGCGCGCAGCTCGGCGAGCAGGGCGGGGGGAAGACAGGGGGGAAGGAGGGTGTAGCCGTCTCGACGAAGCGTCGCCATGATCACCATCCGTTAGGTTATGACCTATTGAATGATGGCTCCGGCTCCCCCTATCCCCGCAATAGGTACTTACCTATCCTCGGGGACAGCCCGCCCCGCCCCGAAGGGAGACCACCCCCATGACACGCTGGGAAGAAATCGCCGCCGACCTGCGCATACGTATCAACAACGGCGAGTTCGCCCCTGGCGCGCTCCTGCCCCGCGAAACCGAACTCATGGAGAGCTACGGCGCCAGCCGCGCCCCCGTGCGCCAGGCCGTGGCCGCCCTGGCCGAGGAGGGCCTGGTGGACAAGGTCCGCCGCCGCGGCACCCTCGTGCGCAACCCCCCATCGCGCCGGGTACTCACTCGCGCACGGCAGGTGTTTCGCGATGAGATCGGCTACTACTTCGACCCCGTGGCCCAACCCTGGCGGGCGCTGGCCACCCCGACCGTGAGGGCGGAGCCCGCCCCGGCAGACATCGCCCGCCTGCTCGACGTCGCACCCGCCACGACCGTGACCACTCGCACCCGGCTGATGGGGGAACCGGCCACGCACACCCCCACGCAGGTGGCCACCTCCTATCTGCATCCGGACGCGGTCACCGAGCTGCCGGTGCTCGCCCGCCCCGACACCGGCCCCGGCGGCATCTACGACCGCCTGGAGGAAGCCGGGCACGGCCCGCTGGCCTGGTCGGAGACGATCACCGCGCGCGCGGCCACACCGGCCGAACGCGAGGCGCTGGCCCTGCGCCCCGGGGTGCCGGTGCTACGGATCGTGCGCACCGCGCGCTCCGCACGCGGTCCTGTGGTGGAGGTCAACGACACCAGGATGGCCGCGGACCACTTCGAGGTCGGCTACCCGCTGGAGCGGCACACCAGCGCCCGATGAGGCGCACGCGGGGGTGAGCCCTTCCGTGGCCGCGCCCCCCGCGTGCTCGCCTCTACTGTGGGGCCATGACCACCACACCCACGCCCATGACGGCGGCCTGTGACGCGCTCCTGCTGCGCCTGCTGGAGCTGGAGGAGGCCGCCGATCCCAGCCGCGGCCGGAACCTGGCCGACATCGGTGCCGACCTGCCCGACCCGCTGGGGGAGTGGGTGCGCGAGCACGCCGTGCAGATCCGCGCGACCTGGCGTCACCAGGGATGGAGCGCGGAACCGGGCGGCGCCTCCCTGGGGGGCAACGACGCCTTCGTGGAGCTGACGGGCGCGGGACGCGCCTACGGAGGGCGGGTGCGCGAGCTGCGCGCCGGGGTGCGCCGGGCCCGTGCCGTGCGGGGTCGGGTGCTGCTGTTTCTGTACTCCGCCGAGGAAGAGGACGAGCCCCCGTTCGGGTTCGGCGCGCTGGCCGAGCCCGCCTCGCCCTGGGCGTGGCTGGCCGACCGGCCGCTGACCTCCAGGGACATCGAGCGCGCCCTGGATTACCTGGACGGACAGGGTTTACTCACCAACACGATCCCCCTGCCAGAGCGCGGGATCGTGATGGCGCGGCTCAGCCCCCTCGGGGTCCAGGTGGCAGAAGACCTCGCTGAGGGGCGGGCTCCCGCAGGCGGCCACGGCTCGGGCCCGCAGGTGGTCAACATCCACGTTGGAGACGTCTCAGGCTCGGCGACGGTGATGCAGGGCCGTGACGTGCACGGTAACGTCCTGGGCGGTCGGGGGCCGGGCGAGTACTGAGCCGCGCCGACGTGTTCCCGGCCAGGGTGCGGCGCGGCCGATCGTGGCCGACCACAGCTTCCTGGCCGGGAGGGTCGGTAGTGCAGTGGGGAGTGCCAGCGGTGGGGGCGCCTACCGCGCGGCGGCCAGAGCCTCGCGCATCAGCTCGCGCACCGGCCGCGGCGCCGCAGTGTGCTCGCTGAGGCGGGCGGTACGGGCCAACAGGGCGGTGGTGCGCTCTGAGTGCACCTTTCCCACGGCGGGGAGCACTGCTGCGGTCAGGGTCTCCTGCGCGGCGCTCCACGCCCCCAGGTGGGCCAGGGCGTGCAACTGGTGGACGGCGTCGACCAGCGGCCCGCGCGGGTAGCCGACCGGACGCTGCTCTCGGGCCAGCGCGAACAGCTCCTGCGCTTGGTCCCACTGGCCGTTGTCGGCGTGGATCATGGCCTCGTGCCAGGTCAGTTCGCCGTCGGTGATCCACCATGCCCACGGCGGGTCGCGGTCGCTGGTGCCGTCCTGAAAGCGCGAGCGGGCCTGACGTAGGGTGCCCAGGGCTCGCACCGGGGTGTTGCTCTGCCCGTGGGCTCGCGCCAGACGCAGCTCGAATAAGCAGGTCAGCCGTGGCGAGAGTGGTTGGTCCAGGACGTGTTCGCACACCTGGCGGGCCTGATCGGGTCGGTGTTCGTGGGCGTCGTGCATCGCCAGCTGGGCCAGGGCGAACAGTTCACCACTGTGGTCGCCTCCCGCGCGCGCGGCCAGGACCGCGGCGCTGGTCAACCGGCGGGCCAGCACATGTTCGTCGGCGTCGAACGCCAACCATCCGGCGACCTGCAACGCCTCCGCGGCCGCTGAGACCACGTCCGCTGACGTGGTCTTCTGCGCGCTGGTGTGGGCGGTGCGGGCGGCGCGCACAGCTGCGGGGACCAGGTCGGTTCCGCCCAGAGCCACGTCCAGAGAGACCAGGTGGGCGCTGGTGGCACGGATGCGCTCCGCCTCGCTCTCCTGCACGCGGGCGCCGGGTACGGCTCCGGGGGCCAGGTCGTCGGGGCCCACGTCCAAGACCTTGGACAGCAGCAACCGGTAGCGCTCACGGATCTGGTGCCGCCCGGCCTCCCAGTCACGGATGCGCCGTACCAGGCTCTGCGGGGTGGCGGTGGCCTCTCGCCCGGCCGCGTTCAGCAGTTCCTGGGCCAGCCGCAGCGCATCCCACCTGCGGGCGGTGCGGGCAGTGCGCAGGTTCTTCGACCACACAGGGCGTTCCGGCGAAGTCTCCATCGCTTTAGCGTGCCCCGCGCTCGCCGGTCTGTCAGCTGATTCGCGACGCTCATCGCTTCGTGTCCGCATGTGTCCGCGCGTAGCCGCACTTGTCACTAGCGGCCCCAGCGAGGTCACCGACAGTGTGGGGTCTCCACATCGTGAGCGAGGAGAACCTCCCGTGCCCTCCCTGCCCCCTGCACGTCCTCGGCCGCGCCTGTGGCCGCTGTGGTCCGACGCCGCCCGCGCCCAGGTCGGCGACTTGTTGACCGGCGGCGACCTGACCGCCACCACCCTGACCCCGCCGGTGCGCACCCTGGAACACCTGGTGGAACACGTTCTGGCCCCGGGCCGCCATGTGCTCGCCACCGGCTCGGGCACTGCGGCCCTGGCCACCGCCTACGTGGCGCTGGGTCTGGAGCCGGGCGCGCAGGTGCTCGCCCCCGCCCACACCTTCCGCGCCACGGTAACCGCGATGCTCGCCGCCCACCTGGTGCCGGTGCTGTGCGAGACCGACCCGGCCACCGGCGGCATAGACCTGGACGACGCGGCCGCGCGCGTCACCGGCCGCACGCAGGCGCTCGTGGCCACCCACACCTGGGGGCGCCCCCTGCCCGCCGAGCGGCTGCGCGCCTTCGCCGACCGCCACCACCTGGCCTTGGTCGAAGACTGCTCGCACGCCCACGGCGCCCGCCGCCACGGCGAGCCCGTGGGGGCACGCGCCGACGTGGCGGTGTGGAGCTTGGGCACGACCAAGCTCGCCTCCGGCGGGATGCTCGGCGCCCTGGCCACTCCCGATCCGGCCCTGTTCGCGCGGGCGTTGGCCTATGGCCAGCCCAAGCATCGGTGCCTGGCCAGCGTCCACGACTCGGCCCTGCGCAGGACGGCGCTGAGCGGGGTGGGGGCGAACCTGCGCCCCAGCCCCGTCGCCGCGGTGCTGGCCGCCGACCACCTGGCGCGCCTGGAGCAGATCCTGGCGCTGAAGAACCGCCGCCAGGCGGCGGTGGAGCACGTGCTCGCGGGCCTGCCCGAGCTGGCCCTGGAGCCGCTGGCGCGGGCCCCGGGCCACGACGGCGGCGCTCTCTACAAGTGGCACTGGCACCACTCCGACCCCGGCCGGGTCCTGCCCGCCTTGGCCGGGGCGGGGCTACGGGTGCGCCGCCCCGCCCCGGGCCTGCACACCCTGCCGCTGTTCACCGACCCCGACCTGGCGCGCGCCCTGGTGCCCGGCGCGCCACGCCTCCCCCCAGCGGGGCCGCGCCCGGCCACCGACGCCTTCCTCGCCGGTCTCATCGAGGCCGACACCCGCGACGTTTACGACCCCGACTGTGACCCGCTGCCGCTCTACCGCGACGCCCTGCACCGCGCGGCCGCGCACCCACGCCACCACACGAACTAAGGAGTTTCGTCCATGACCAGCCTGTTCTCCCCGCTGGCCCTGCGCGGTCTGACGCTGCGCAACCGGCTCGGCCTGCCGCCCATGTCGCAGTACAGCGCCGAGCCCGGCCGCCACACCGCGAACGCCTGGCACCTGCACCACTACGCCGCCCGCGCCCTGGGCGTGGGCGTGGTCATCGTGGAGGCCACCGCCGTCTCCCCTCACGCCCTGGTGACCCCGAACGACCTGGGACTGTGGACCGACGCCCACCAGCACAGCCTGGCCGCCGTCGCCGAGGCCATCACCGCGGGCGGGGCCGTGTCCGCCCTCCAGCTGTGCCACGGCGGCCGCAAGGCCTCCCGGACCCGCCCCTGGGACGGCGACATCGCCCTGGACCCCGAGCGGGGCGGCTGGCCGGTCCTGGGCCCCTCCCCGATCCCGTTCGCGCCGGGCTACCCCACCCCCCGTGAGGCGAGCACCGCCGACCTGGCCCGGGTCGTGGACGACTTCGCCGCCGCGGCCCGCCGCGCGGCCGCTGCCGGGTTTGAGATGGTGGAGCTGCACGCCGGACACGGCCGCCTGCTGCACAGCTTCCTGTCTCCGGTCGCCAACCAGCGCACCGACCACTACGGCGGGTCCTTCGACAATCGGGCCCGGCTGCTGCTGGAGACCGTGGCCGCGGTGCGCGCGGTCTGGCCCGCCCACCTGCCGCTGGCCGTGCGCCTGTCCTGCGAAGACCACGAAGCGGGCGCCTGGGAGCTGGCCGACACCGTGCGCCTGGCCGCCCTGCTGCGCACGGCGGGCGTGGACCTGATCGACTGCACCTCCGGCGGCATCCGCCGCCCCCAGACCTACCGGCCCACCCCCGGCTACCAGGTGCGCTACGCCGCCGAGGTGCGCCGCCAGACGGGGATCGCCACGGCCGCGGTCGGGCTGATCACCACCGTGGACCAGGCCCGCACCATCTTGGCCCAGGACCAGGCCGACCTGGTGCTGATGGGACGGCGCCTGCTGGTGGACCCGGCGCTGCCCTGGCGCCAGATTCACCGGGGCGGCGCCCCGGACCTGGTTCCGGCGCAGTACCGGCGCGCGCTGGAGACCGTCCCGGCCGCCGACGTCCAGCCCGAACTGTGACAGGGGGCGTGCTGGTGATCATCCTGCACAGCCGCCGACTGGTGTTCGTGCGCACCCGCAAGACCGCGGGCACCTCGATCGAGATCGCCCTGTCCCGCCTGGCCGAACCCGGAGACGTGGTCACCGCGCTCAGCCCGCGCGATGAGGCGCTGCGCCGCGTCCACGGCGGCCGCGGACCCCAGAACCACCTGGCTGCCGACGCGCCGCCAGGAGCCGGGGCCCGGCCCGGCCCGGGGGAGGGGGTGGTGTGGTGGAACCACCTGCCCCTGGACGTCATCCGGGACCGGATGGATGTGTCGGGGTACACCACCGTGGCGGTGGAGCGCCACCCGGCCGAGAAGGTCGTCTCGCTGTACTACCACCGCCACCGCGCCGAGCCCCGCATCTCCTTGGAGGACTTCGTGGCCTCCGGTGAGGCGGCCGACGCCCTGAACTGGCCGCTCTACACCGTGGGTGGGCGGGTGGGGGTGGACGTGCTGATCCGCTACGAGCACCTGAACGCCGGGCTGACCGCGCTGTGCGCCCGGGTCGGCCTGCCCGACCTGGACGTGGGGCAGGTGCGGGCCAAGGCGCACTTCCGCCCGCCCGGCGCCGCCCCCCGGGACCTGTTCACCCCCGCCGCGCGCCGCCTGACCGATGCCGTCTTCGCCCCCGAGTTCGCCCTGCACGACTACACCTGGACGGAGACGGCGGCGTGCTGATCGAGGTCGCCGGGATCGACGGCTCCGGCAAGACCACCCTGATCGCCCGGTTGCGCGGGCACCTGCACGACAAGGGCCGCAGCGTCTACGTGCGCTCGTGGCCCTCCACGGTCAAACGCATCGCCGCCGACACCGCCCACCAAGCCGTGGGCCGCCCGTGGTGGGAGTTCTTCGACCCGGCAGCGGTGGAGACCGCGGCCGCCTTCGAGCACCTGTCCATGGTTCACCAGCACCTGCTCCCGCTGGATGCCCGCCGCCAGGTGGTGCTCACCGACACCTACACCGTGCGGTGGCTGGCCACCGCCGCCCTGCACAAGGTTGACCTGGACCCGCTGGCGGCCCTGTACGCCCGCCTGGCGCCGCCCGCGGTGAGCCTGTGGTTGGACGTGGACCCCGGCACCGGCCGTGACCGGGTGCTCGGGCGGGCCGAACGCGACCACCCCACCACCACCGGCGACCCCACCAGGATCGCCCGCTACCACGCCGCGTTCACCGGCGCCCTGGAACACGTGCCCTACCCGGTGCACCGCCTCGACGCCCGCGCACCGCTCGACCAGGTCGCGGCGCGAGCCGCCGCGCTGATCGACACTGGCCTGGAGCGCTGAACCCGTAGCCCGCACACACGCGTGGGCCCCACCCGATCCGGGTGGGGCCCACAGGCAGTCAGGCGTTGCTCAAGCGTGGACCGTTGCTGTCACCCCCCGCCGGGGGCTGGACGGTCAGTGCTCGGTGAACAGGATCAGCGCTGGATCGGCGTCGGGGTGCTCCTCGGCGTCCGCGCCGAGAAGGCCGCTGCCTGTGTCGGGGTCGATCCGAAACGCCAGCACCTGGACCGCAGTGACCGGGTCGCCCAGGTCGGGGGCGCCGTTGTGGGCGACCACGACGCGGGCGGCAGGGCTCAGGCATTCCTGATCGGCCTCGAACAGCGCCTGGGACAGGTCCTTGACGGTGACCGTCTCGCCGCCGTCCGGGCGGGCGCTGCCTGCCGTGGGGGCAGGGTCGCTGCCGGTGATGAGGTCCACGACCTGCCCGGGGGGCAGCAGGTTGGTGGTCCGTTCGCCGGTGTGGGGGTCGCGGTGACGCACCCGGACCGTGTGCGGCGCCCTGGTGCTGTGACCCGGGGCCCACTCCGCGCACAGGGACCACGGCCCGTTGGGGTGGTCGGTGGGCCAGGTCACGCGCAGTTCGGTGGTGCCGGTGGCGGGGTCGCTGGAGAGGAGGTAGGCGCGGCCGTGGCGCTCGCACAGCTCGGCCAGGGCCAGAGGCGACCGCGAGGCGCCAGGCTGGTGGGCGGCGGGGCCGCTCTGGTTCTGCTGGGCTTCGGTCACCAAGCGGCTGCGCATGTCCAGGAGGGAGTCGATGACCTCTCGTGCGGGCTGCGGGCCACAGGGCTCGCCCGTCTCATCCCTGGCGTAGAGGCTGGTGGGGGTGAAGGTCAGCGAGGCGACCCGGAGTCCGCCGGGCAGGTCCACCGTCATGATCAGGTCGGCGTTGGACTCGTCGGAGGTGTCCCACAGGCACACGCCTTCGACCTCGGGAAGGCGCAGTTCGTCCTCACGGTCCAGAAAGACTTGCCGGAACCGTTCCCACAGGTAGTCGATGTCCTCGGGCACGGACAGGTTGTAGTCGTGGTACGGGAAGGCGGTGGTGAACGTCATCCATTGGGTGTCGGTCAGGGGCATAGCGAAGGTGCTCCTTCTGCGCGGCAGTCGTATCGGAGTTGGTGCCGAGACGGCCAAGCCTCAACATCAACACGCCCATAATACAACAAAAGAAGGAGGGTAGCCAACCCGCACCGCACCGCCGCCACTCCCGCTGAGCTGGGCGTACGCTCATCGCGCCCCCTCGGCGAGACCGGAACAGCGGGCCCAGCCCCGCCGCCGCGCGCCGTCCGCCCCGGGGCGCCCCACAGGGCGGGGTCACCCCAGCTGGGGCGGCTCCTGCGCGAGCGCACCGCGCCCCGGGGCGGACGGTGCCGGGCCTGCGGACGCGCTCGCGGCCTGGTCTGGCTGGTCGTAGGGGCGGCGGCGGCCGGGGCGGGCGCTCCACCACCGGTACAGGTCCTCGACGTAGAAGACGATCCGCTCGCGGGGCGCCACGTCTTGGACGCGGCGCCCATCAGCGGTGCGCGGCATGGTGTGGGGGTAGCGGGTGCGGTACTGGCCGACGGTGCTGTGGTCCTCGCCGATGATCTTGGCGAACCTGGTCAGGGAGACGCGCGCCCGCGGGTCCACGCCCAAAGCCCCGAGGGGAGGCAGGGAAGTGGGGGCCGGGACGAACGGTGCGAGGTCGGCGGGGTCGTAGACCGCCACGCGCGTGGTCGCGGCGGGCCGACGGTGCCACCAGGCGACCATGGCGTCCAGGCGCCGGCGCCCCTGGATGGGGTAGGCCACCGGCTCGGCGGGGTTGATGCGCTCGGGGAGCGGCTCGGCGTGGGTGGTGGCCACGCGGCGCACCTGCCCGGCCGAGACGCCGATGAGCGCAGCGAACTCGTCGACGGTGACGCCGCGGCCCGGGTCCTGGTCCTGCGGCACGGCGGTAGGGTCGCGGTGCTTGGGGACGTCGCGGTATCCGGCCGGCGCGGGGAACCCCTCCTTCGCGCGCAGGGCGCGCGCGCTGGAGGGCGCGTACCGGTGTTGGCGCCCCCACTCGGCGAGCGTCACCAGCTCCACACCGTCGTCGCCCTGTTCCTCCATGGCCATGGCCTGCTCTCCTCGTCGGTTACGATCATCGGTGTCGTCGGGTTGCCCGCGACCGCACTGCACGCGGCCGCAGGTTCCGGCGGTCGCATCGGAAGGCCGGTCCTGGTAGGCCAACCCTCGCCCCGGCGAGGGTCTCGTTCACGAGAGCCCGGACCGGCCACCTTTCCTTCCGGGGCCTTCCCCTGGGCAGCAGACGCGCTCCTCGCGCTGGTGATCCGGTGCCGCCAGCCCTTTCCGACACCCTCGGCATTGAAGCGCTCATAATACAACGTTGAGTTGGGTCTACCTCGCGCCCTCAAGGACCGACGGAGAACGGGGCTCCGCATCTGCGTCGGCGCCCCGCACGCGCGCGTGGCCTCCTGGTCGGGATGCCGTTAACGAACGTGTCACCAGCCGCGATCGAAAGCCCCCGCAGGCTCGCCGCGGGGGCTAGCGTTCCTCCCATGAACAGGAACACCAACGAGCTGACCGAAGACGAGCGCACTCTCCTGGCCCACATCCACCGGGCGGGCGAGCCGGTGGAGGCCAGCACCTTCTTCGCCGGGATGAACACCGAGACCGGCCACCGTGCCACCGAGCGACAGGTGAAGCTCTACGAGGCCTACGTGAGCCTGTGGCAGCAGGACCTGATCGAATCCGCCATTCCTGCCGACGGGCTTCACGCGGACAAGATGGTGCCCACCAAGACCGGGGTGGCGGCGCTGCAAGCAGCCGGTGGGGTTACACAGGGCTGACCCCGCGCCCAGCCCCGGCACGCCACCTTGACGCCCTGCCCCGCCGGGGCCGGTGGCGGACCCGGGCCACCGCGGTGGTTCACGCCGTGGGGCGCAGGACCCGCCGCGGCCCGCCCGGCGCGCGTGGGCCCCACCCGCACCGGGCGCGGCCCACGCTCAGGCCAGGCCGCGCTCAGGCGCTGACCGTCGCCGTCACCCCCGACGCCGTGCGCAGGTCGGCCACGAAATCGGGGTAGGAGGTGGCCACCGACCCCCACCCGGTGATGGTGCTCGTGCCGCTGGTGCGGGCCACCGCGGCCACGGCGGCCGCCATCGCGATGCGGTGGTCCCCGGCGCTGTCCACCGCCGCCGGGGTGAACCCGTCGGGGCGGCCGTGGATGACCATCCCGTCCGGGCGCTCCTCGGCCTGGACGCCGAACGCCCGCAGCATCGCCACCGTCGAACTCACGCGGTCGGATTCCTTGAACCGCAGCTCCTCGGCGCCGGAGATCACGGTGGTGCCCTTCGCACCTGCGGCGGCCACCGCCAGCACCGGGATCTCGTCCACGATCCCGGGCACCTCGTTCCCGGTGATCTCCACCGCGCGTAGTCCGGCGGCGCTGACCCGCACCGTGCCGGTGGACTCCTCCATCTCCACGGCTGCGCCCATGCGCCGCAGCACGTGCAGGTAGCCCTTCCGCCCGTAGCCCAGGTACAGGCCGGGCATCTCCACGCACCCGGCCAGGGCTGCGGCCACCGCCCAGAACGCGGACTGGGAGGGGTCACCGGGCACGGTGTGCGCCATCGGCGCGACCGGGCCCGGGTGCACGGTCACGGCCGCGCCGTCCACGTCCACCCGCACCCCGGCCGCGGTGAGCATCTCCTCGGTGTGGCGGCGGGTGGGGGCCGGCTCCACCACAGTGGTGGACCCGGACGCGGCCAGTCCGGCCAGCAGCAGGCACGACTTGACCTGCGCGGAGGCCGTGGGGGAGTGGTAGGTGATGCCGTTCAGGTTGCCTCCGTGGATGACCAGCGGCGCCAAGCGCCCGCCCTCGCGGGCCTCCACCCGCGCGCCCATCTGCCGCAGCGGGTCGGCCACCCGGCCCATGGGGCGCTGGCGCAGGTACTCATCACCCGTCAGGACGCTGAGCCCCTCAACTCCGGCGCACACCCCGGCCAGCAGCCGGATGCCGGTCCCGGCGTTGCCGCAATCCAGGACGTCGGCCGCCTCGTGGCGCAGACCGCCGTCCACGGTGACGGTGCCGTCGGCCTCGTCGGCGAACTCCACCCCGAACTGGGCCAGCGCGCCGCGGGTGTGGGTGGGGTCCTCACCCCGGGACAGACCGGTGATGGTGCTGCGCCCCGGCGCGAGCGCGGCCAGGATCAGGGCGCGGTGGGAGACGGACTTGTCGCCGGGCACGGCCACGGTGCCCTTCACCCCGCCCCCGGTGGCCGGTACGGACAGCGTGCTCTGGTGCATGGTGGATCCCTCGTTCCGTGAGAGCTGCATGTCCCACCAGCGGTCCTGGCGGGGGGTTCGCGTGCGTCCGGCCGCAACCACCACCCCGGAAGAGACGGAATTGCGTCCGGACGGAATCCAGGTTATCGGGTAGTGTGCCGGGATGGACCCCGAACACACCAACCTCCAGCCCGACCTGGACAACTACCTGGGCGCCCGGCGCGCGCTGGTGGACGCCATCACCCGCCAGCTGCGCGCGGGAGCCCCCGCCATGGGCATCTGGCGCTCGGTCGCGCCCGCGTTCAGCCGCGACCAGGTCAAGGAGTACGCGGCGGCCCTGTCAGCCCACGACCGGGCGCGCAAGGCCCTGACCGATGCCGGGCTACAGCCGTGGGTGGGGGTGCACCTGACCGGGATCGACGCGCCCCGCCAGACCCTGCTGGCCCTGGCCGCCGACCCGGCCGAGACTCCCGACGTGGCTGGCCTGCCCGGCCGGGTCCGCGAGGCGCTGCGGGACTACCACCTGACCCTCGCTGCCACCAGCGGCGAACATGAGGCCGCCGCAGTGGACACGATGCTCCTGGACAGCGAGCCGGTCCGCCTGGTCCGGGCACGGCCACTGACCTGACCCGCACCCCGCCGTGGCCCGCACCCGAGCGCCAGGGTGCGGGCCGCGGTGTGTTCACCCGGTCGGCTGCTCGCGGTCGGGCCGGGCCGCACCCGGCTGCGCCTGGCGCATCTGCTCCAGCAGGGCGCGGCTGCGCTCGTCCATGCGCGCGGTGGCCAGCAACCCGCCCTCGGCCTTCGCCGACGGCGCGGGGTCACGCCGCCGTGTGGTGTCCCGCTCCCCGCGGCCGCGCCCCTGCCGCGGCTTGCTGCTGCCCTGGCTCGGCCGCGCCGCGCCACTCGACGCGGCGGGCCGGGGGCCGGGCGCGGGGATGGGCCGGTCGAACAACCCCTGGGGGGAGCGCAGCAGCTGCGCCTCGATCTGCTCGCGCAGCCCCGGGGGGAGGCCGGGCCGTTCCAGGGCCTGCACCAGCTGGGTGCGCGTGAGGGCGTAGGTGTCCGCCCTCTTACTCTCCTGGGCCCAGCGCAGGGTCTCCAGCGCCTCCCGCAGCAGGGCGTGCTGGCGCACTTCGCGCCGCGCGGGCCCGCGCTGGCGGCTGCTTCCGGCCTGGCGACCCTGGCGCGAGCGCCGCTCAGGGGCCGGTGTCCGCGGCGCGGGCGCGGACCGGCGGAACCGGTCCTTGGGGAAGACGCGCAACTGCTGCCTGATCCGGTCCACCAGATCCCGGGGGGTGTCGGGGCGGTTGAACAGCTCCACCAGCGCGGCACGGTTGTCCTCATAGGCCCGGCTGCGACCGTTGGCCTCGGCCCACACCAGCTTGCCGATGTGGCGTTCGATGTCATCACGCAGGGGGTCCTGGGGACGGCTGGTGCGCCGGTAGGGCTCCACGACGGGCACGCGGCGCTGCACCGTGATGGTCTTGGCGCGCTGGGGCAGGGCCTGGGCGGCCTCGCGTAGCACAGCGCGGGCGTCGGTGACCAGGTCCGGGGGCAGACTGTGCACGCCCTGCTGGGTGAGCCGCCTGCGGACCACCTCGGCCAGGGAGCGCACGTTGGCCACATCGCCCTGGGCCAGCACCTGGCGCAGGGACGCCACCGCCTGCTCCAGCGGGTCGGGCGCCTGGGCGGCGTCGGATACCACACTCTCGCGCGGGGCCGACGCGAGCGGGCGCCGGCCTGCGGGCCGGGCCCGTGCGAGGGTGTCGCCGCGCAGGACGCACTCGGCCAACGGCACCCACTCGACCTCACCGGAGCCATCGCGGAACCCGACCTGGAGGGCGCGCTCATGGTGGGCGTCCTCCTTCATCTGGAACAACCGGTGAGGGACACCGTTGGCAACCAGCGCCTGCGTGACGCTTTGGTTGGCTCGGACGAGCCAGACATACTGCCTCGCCTGGGGCGACTTCGCCAGGGCGACTAGGTCATGGTCCAGGTCGCTGGTGAAGACCAGCCGCAGCGGCTTATGGCTCGTGGGCACGATCAGCTCAGTGCAGCCGCGCCCGGCGTCCAGGCCCACGAACGTGGGCGGGGCCTCCACGGCCGCGCCCGTGCCCAGGTGCTCGCGCATCCAGGTACGCAGGTGGCGGCGGGCGTAGAGGTGATCCGCGCTCTGCCCGCCCCGGATGTGCTCCCGCCCCTGGGCCATGCGCGCGCACAGGTTCGAGTCGGCGCGATGGGCGAAGTGGGGGACGGTCTCGCGCTGGTGGATCACCTTCAAGGACAGCTGCCCTCCGCACCCACCCAGCAGCAGACCGCACCAGTGCGTCTGCCCGTCCTGCCTGGCCTGGGTCCGGAACTCCTCGGCCTCGTCGGGGTCGGTGGGCATGTAGGAGGGCTCTTCTGATGCGGCGTGGCCGGTCACGGCGGTGCGGACCCGGCGGCGATCCTCAGTGGGCATATGCGCACAGATAACACACCGTGCACAAACGCGCGGGGGCTTCGCCGCAACTGGCCGGACCTGGCCACCCGCGGACCGGGGCGGAGCCGAGTTCGCCCGTCGACGCCGCAGCCGGAGGCGCACCGCCCTCGATTTTGTTGTATAATGATCTTATTGATGTGGAGGTTTGGCCGCCTCCGCGTCTCCTTCGACGCGACCGTTCACTCGACACGAAAAGGACCTGATGACAAGCCCAAGCTTGCCCACCCCGTCCCAGTTCCTCCAAGACGCGCTCACCGCTCACGGCCTACAGGCCTGGGAGCACACCGACCCCGCAGGACGCCCGTCCATCCTCGTTCGCCCCTCCAACGGACCGGCGCGAGGCACGGTCATCGTCACCTCCTCGGGGAACGTGGACCCCACCGCGCCCGTCACCGAGTGGGACGGATGGGCGGCCGAGTACGTGGCCGAGGCCGGAGGCACGCCCGTGCCGCTGGACCCGCCCCGCACGAACGACGACCGCGACCCTTGGCGCCGACTGCTCGTGGACTCGGTGGAGTTGGCCAGGGACCTGCATGCGGCGCTCGACAGCCCGAACTGGAGCCACCCGCCGATGCTGTCCACCCCCGCCGAAGCCCTGGCCTGCACGCTCAACGCCCGCACGGGCATGACCAGCCACCCCGAGGACGCGTGTTTCGCCCACTACGTGGCGATCGGTGAGGTGGAGGTCTTGGTCAAGGGCTGCCCAGAGCAGGGGGCCGTGGTCGTGGACATCGACACCTCTGCCGCCGCTGCGGGCATGGCCCGTCCCCGCAGCAGGGTGCCTGTGCTCATCCGCCGTGACGGACGCACTGTCCAGAACTAGCGCACGCCAGCCCCATGCCTCGTGGGGCTGGCGCCCCTGATGTTCGCGTGCGACGGTGCCAGGGCTTGGCCGCCCTGGCACCGTCTCCCTTGGTACGACCGTGCACCCCCGGGGGTTCAGCGGGAGAGCCACCGGCTCCAGGCCTGCGGCTGACAGCCCACGTCCACGGGGATGCCCAACAGGGCCAGCGCACCGGGATAGGTGGCCTCGTACACGGCGTTGGCCGTGGCGGCGCTCTGAGCGTCGCGCAGCAGCCAGGGGGCGGGAATGGAGCGGCACCACAACCAGTCGTGCCGGTTCTGGTCCCACCAGGCGTCGATGATGTTGCGGTCGATGAGCCCGCAGATCAGCCTGCGGCGCTCTCGGGCCCGCTCGATCGGCGCCCGGGTGTCCCTAAGGTGTTCCTCGTCCTCGGCAACCAGCCCGTACAGGGCCACCGCCGGTGCGGGCACCTGGTAGGTGATGTGCGCGGCCGCCCACGGCAGCCCCAGCAGGCGCAGGGCGTGCACGCGGTGCTGGCCGTCACCTCCCTCGCCCACCATGTACACGGGTCCGGCCCAGGCGTTGACCCGGGTCAGCCGCATGGGTTCGCTGAACAGGCGGCGGGCGAAGACGTGCGCATCCTCGGCACCGGCCAGGGTGCGGGCGATGTCCAGCGGGCGCTGGGCCTTGTGGTCGCTCAGCTCACCCCAGGTGGTGTGAAACGTCGACACGACGCGGTCGGCGGGAACCCAAGCGCGGGCCTCGACGTGGGTGTGGGTGTGGTCGACGTTGGGGTGGTGTTCGTCCGGGTCGACCTGCAACAGATGGGGCGGGCACTGAGGGTGGTCGCGGTTGAGCGCCTGGGCGCGCTCGTGGAGCAGGGCGGGCAGGTCGGGCTCTGCGTCCAGCTCCTTGCCCACGCGCTTGCACGCCTCCAGGAAGGCGGGATAGGCCGGTTCGTCGTCCTCCAGCAGCTGCTGGGTGTGGTCGTCGTGGAGGATCCGGCCGGGGTCGGGTGCGATCAGGGGCCGGTCCATGGTGCGCTGGTGCGGGCTCAGGACCACACGGTGGTCGTCCTGGCCGACCAGGTGGGCGACGGCGCGCAGCGCGGCGTCGGGGGTGGGAGCCATCCCCCAGGCGCGGGTGAGCTGGTCGCTGTGGTCGGCCCCGTGGGCGAGTGTGACCCTGCGGGCCCGGAAGTGCCCGTCATGGCGGTAGCCCACCGCCCATTCGGGCGCGCCGCGGGGCGGCGGGGCGTGGGCGATGATGCGCAGGTCGGTGTCGACCCGGCGGGCCCGCTGTACCAGCAGCCGGTGGTCGAGCGCGTCGGCGTCCACCTCCTCACCGTCGGCAAGGTCGACCCGGGCCAGGGTGTCGCGCAGGTGATCGCTGACGGTGCGGGCCTGGTCCAGGCGTCGGATCAGCTCGGGTGCGCGCACCCCGGTGGAGTCCTCGGCCAGACCCTGGGCCATCTGCCGCAGGACCGCGGAGACGTCGGCCAGCTCCTGGCGGGCCGCCTCGGGGTCGGGATAGGGGCGCCCGGCGCGGTCGGTGGGCGGGGCGCTGTAGTCGGGAAGCTGGAGCATCTGCCGGGTCAGGCCCCAGCGCTGGGTGAAGGGCACCCGGTGGGCCAGGCCCAGGATCGTCTCGGCCGAGAAGGCGGCCAGGACCCGGCGCGGGTGAGGTCGGCGCCGGACCGCGTGGCCTTCGTTCAGGCACAGGGTGTTCTCGGCGGCCCGGCAGACCGGGCAGGGGTAGAGCAGGGAGTACAGGATGCTCACCTCACGGTGTCGGGGGCCTTCGAACGCTGACGTGCGCCCGGGACCGGCCAGGGCTTTCAGGTCGTGGGGGCGGGGTGGAGGCGGTCCAGGACGGCGTGCAGGCGCTGGCGCAGGAGCTGGCCCTCGCGGTCCTCGATGGTGATCAGCCACTCCAGCACGGTCCGCGGCTCGGCGTCCAGTGCCCCCTGGTCCTGGAACCAGGGGGCCAGCCCATCGCGGAGCGCGACGCTCGCAGCCCGCTGCTGGGGGTCGGGGTGGTGGTGGGCCTCCCCCATCAGATCGGTCCAGGCCCCCAGCACCCCAGCGCGCATGCGGCGCGCGAACGCTGGGACGGCGTGGGCGGCCTGCGGGTGGTGGCGGTGGACCTGCTGGGCGATGTGCTGGGCGTGGTCATCGGTGCGGCGCATGGGACTCCCTGGGACGTGCACGGGGGCGGGGATGATCCGTCGGCGGATCGGCTCCTTGGTGGGAGCACCGATCACGACGGGGCGCGCTCGCGTGCGCGCGAACGGTCTGTGCGCACAGATAGCACATCGCCTCACCCCCGGGTGAGGGGTTCGCGGCACTTGACCGATGGTGGACAGGCCGGGCCAGGGCAGCGCCGCACCGGGCATACCCCCGGGGAGGGCTGCCGGACCGGCCGCGCGAGCGGTCGTGCGAAGAACCCGGCGCCGCGGCCGACCCCACCGCGGGCCCTGGCCGACGCCGTCTGAGGGCACGGCGGCGTGACAGCGCGCGTTGGACCCTACACTCGTGTCAGCGCCACCTTCCACGGCACCCTGTCGGGTTCGCCGTCCACGTTGATGTACCCCGGCCGCTCACCCCCGCGCAGGGGTGTGGGCCGTTTCTGAACGTCGATGTGGAAGCTGAGGAAACGCCGTGGACAAGCAATCGAGTGTGCTGGTGCTGGGCCCGCTGCCGTTGGTGCGTGAGGCGGTCTGGGCGGTGGTCGACGCCGACCACGCCACCCGCGCCCAGACTCCCTGCCGCGCCGGGGAGGACATCCTCGACGCCGTGCGGGCCCTCCAACACCAAGGAGCCCTCCCGCCCGGGTTCGCCGAGGCGTTCGCCGAACCCCTGACCGGTGAGCCGCCGCTGGACGAACCCGGGGCCTACGTCAGCCGCCACCACCCCCGGGTGCGCTACCACGTGCGCATCCGCCCCGTCACCGCGCCTCCGCCTGAGACGAACACGGTGGCGCTGCCCGCGCTGTGCGGCACCCAGCCCTTGCCGTTCCTGGCCGCGCTCGGCGTCGTGGTCCTGCTGGAGGCGAGCCGCCCCCCAGCAAGCGCGCGGCCGCGCCTGTCCTGGTCCCGCCAGGACGGGCAGGCCCTGATCACCGCACCGGCCGCGACCCTGGAGGGGATCGTGGCCGCCCTGGCCGAGTGCGCCCACACGATGCTCGCCCAAGACCAGGTCATCTGGGGAGTGGACCGCTTCCCGCCACCACGCGAGCCCGGCCATACCGGCGGCGACCCGCTGCGGGTACCGGTCGAGCGCGCGGACGCTCTGGTCGCACAGGTGCGCGCCCACAGCGGCCCGGCCGGGGTGCGCTGGTTGGAGCGGTTGGTGAACCTGAGCGCCCCCGACGCCTCGGGCCGCATCGCCCTGTCGCCCTTTCTGGCGCCCCGCGGGCGGCAAAGCACCCGCACCTTCTTCGAGTTCCCGCTGAGCCTGGTGGGAGAGGACCCCGCCACCCTGCTGGAGGAGGCGCTGACCGGGTGGCGCCGGGTGATCGGGTGCACGGGGGAGAACCTGGACTACAGCGCGCCGGTGGACGCGGTGGAGTCCGGCGATGGCCAGGCCTACAGCCGGGGAGTGCCCGGCCCGACCTGGTTGGCCACCCAGGCCCTGGCCCTGACCGAGATCGCCCAGCGCCCCGACGCCGCAGGACCGGCAACGCTCTGGCACTTCCTGCCCGACCTGTCCGCAGCGGGGTCCTTCCTGAACACGGCGATGGTGTGGCCGCTGTGGGAGACCCCGTTGACCTGTGAGGAGATCGCGACGTTGCTGCACGCCCCCGGCTACCGCGTCCACGTGGTCCACGACGCCGGCCGCGGCCCCACCGTCGGGGTGGACCTGGCCCCGGGCCCGGACCGGGGAACCTGGGCCCGCGCCACCCAACGCGGGGTGTTCACCGCCCGCGCGGCCCTGCGGCACGTGGGCGCCAAGTCCCTGGGGCCGCTGGTGCCCCACTTCCCGCGCGTGGAGCACGGCGCGGCACCCCGCCAGGACCGGGAGGTCGTGTGATGGCCCAGCCCAGCACCACCTGGAGCAGCCGCTCCGACAGCCAGACCGTGCAGCGTCTGCTCGCGGACACCAGCCGACTGTGGGTGGACGCCGACCCCGAGCACGAGTGGTTGGGCCGTCGCCACGACGGGTGGTGGGACCACACCAACCAGGTGTGGGTGCTGCCCGTCCCCGGCCGTCACCGGCGGCTGGCCCGCCTGCTCGCCGAACTGGAACGCACCCGGATCAAGTACCAGCCCGCGCACCTGCCCCTGCGCGACCGGGCCGTGGGCTCCACCGACCGCACGCCCCCCACGACGCCCGCAGGAGCGGACCAGCCGGTGCCCCAGGTGCACGCCCCCGGACTGGTGTCCCACGCACAGATGCTGGCCATGGTCCACGCCTGCCCCGCCACCACCGTCCAGGGCAGGCGCGACCGCGCCCTGGTGCTGGCGTGCTGGGAACTCCTGGCCACCCCCGCCCACCTCCAGGCCTTGGACGTGGGGCATCTGCGCCCCCACCCCGAAGGGGTGGAAGTGGAGGTCACCGGACACCTGGCGGTCATGGCCTACCGCGCCGACCCCGCGCACTGCCCGGTGCGCGCGCTCACCGCCTACCTGGATCTGCGCGAAGAGGTCCGGCTCCTGCGCGGCCCCCTATGGTTGCGCGCCGCGCCACAGCGCGCTCACACCGACATGTTGACGGCCCAGCCGATGAGTGCGGCCGAGATCGCAGGGCGGTTGAACGCCATCGCCGTCGACGCCGGTCTGAGCGGGCGTGGTACCGCACTGGGGCTGCGCCAGGGCTCCATCGCCACAGCGGCCGCCGCGGGCGCCGGCGAGGCGTGGTTGGCCGCGCAGAGCCGCCACGAACCCGGCTGCGCTTTTCTGGAACGGCTCATCGCGTTGGGGCGGCGAGCAGCGGGGCCCGAGCGCGTGGACCTGTGGGAGGAACGTCCGAGGGATCGCCGCGCACCGCAGGTGCCCGTCAGGGAAGCGTGTTCACCACTGCAACCGGGCTGAGGGCACCACGCCCACGAGGCCATGACTGCTGAAAGTGGCCCGGGGTCGAGAGGGCGTTTCGCACGTCGGGGGTGTCCTGTGCGGCCCCTCGGTAGCGGGAGGGGGCGGCACTCGGCCGCTCCCTCGGCGCCTCGTAGCTAAGCCCCTGCGACCACACCGGCGGTGACACCGGACAGCACCGCGAGCACCACGAAGGTCACACCCCACAGCGCCCCCATCGCGGCGACCACCGGTTCGGGGCAACGCTCGAAGACGTCGTCGAGCTTGGCCAGCACGTTCATATCTTCCTTCCCATGACAGGACCGCCCTGTCAACGTGGACAGCCCCAGAGGGGCCGTTGAAGAGGTCGCGGGCCACGACGGGCCCAGGGTAGCGAATCCTTCGGCCGAGGCGCAGGGATTCTCAGGTACTCGGCGGGCCGCCTACTCGGCGATGATGACGCGGTACCGGTACGGGTGGTCCTCGTGGACCCAGTCCACGTCACACCGTTCCCGACCCGCCACCGACACCCCACCGGCTGGGAGCTTCCCCTGTTCCTGGAAGCGGGCGACCGCGGCCGTGATGGTGTCGCCGTCCTGGTAGACGATCTCGTCCACGAACGAGTCCTTGCCGTCCGTGTACCCCCACCGGGGGGTGGGGTTGGTGTCGGCGGCCTCTCGACCGTTGGATGCGATGATCTCGAAGATGCTCACGGGTACCTCTTCTTGGAGTTGAGCGGCCAGGGGACGTAGACAGCGCGTGAGCACCGTTGAAGGGACGGCCGCCGGATTGCGGTGATGACGATACCGGGCGGGCCCGACACCCACCCGACGCTCGGTCAGTCCTGGGTTTGGACCCACCGGCGCATCTCCGTGCCCGTGATCGTCTTCCCAGATGGCAGAGCCACGGTTGCGCCGTCACCGAAGTGAGCGCCCGCCATCATGCGGATCAGCGCGGCGTCAACGGGGGTGATCTCGTGAGCGTGCAACGGCCTTACGGCCTTACGGGCTTGCGGGCTGGGGTGCGAACCGATCGGGGTCATGCGGCCAGGGCACATCACCCTCGCAGATGTCCTCGACCAGCACCACAAGCGCCTTGGCGACCCCGTCCGGGGTGACAGCCCGGTCCCCCCACGCCGCTCATAGTCAGCGCGCGCCATGCGCGCGAACCCCGGGAGAGGGTTTCCGTTCGGATCCGCCATCGCGCTTACGTCGGGGAGCGCGGCGCACTCCTGGGCCATCACATGGATGATCACATCGTGGACCAGGGAGGGGAAGTCATCGACCTGCCCGGCCCGCCGGGCTCGGCCCCGCTCAACCTCGGCCGTCAGGGCAGAGCTCGAGTGGTGCATGCCCTCCAAGACCTCGGTGCCCTCAGCGCTGCCCCACGGGTCACGCGCGGGCGTGGGCGTGCCGTTCTTCGGGGCGGTGACCTTGTGCTACAGGTCGCTCAGCCTGCTCATGCTCTCCTCCAAAGGTGGTGTTCAGGGTGGGCAAGGTGCGCGCTGTCTCCGACCAGCTTTCGGGGACCGAACGGCCACTACTGCGCTGGTTCAGGTGCCGGTCGATTCTTTCTCCACTCCGCCAGACTTCGACAGTGGTTCGGTTCGCGAGCCCTGCGGGGTGAGGGTCTGGTGGTACCCGGGGGCTCACGCCCCCGGGCCCCTGTTCCGCCCGGGAACCCGGCGCCGTCAGGGTGTGCGCGGGGTCGGGGCGGCAGGCGCCGGAACCCCGTCCGGCTCGGACACGGCACCTCCCCGCCGTCATCGGTCTCGATGGGTGCCCTGTCCTGGCTGCGGCTTGAGCCACCCGCGGGGCCGCCCCGGTGTCGGGCAGCCCGCCATCATGGGTCTGCGCGTGGTTCACACAGCTGGGGCCTGGAACAACGGCACGGTGACGCGGCGCTGAGGGCGCTTGCGCGGAGCGCTTTGGCCTTCGCGCTGCACCCGCTTAGCCTGGCGGCACTCCGGGCACCGGCACTGGTGGCGCTTGTACGTGCCCGCCTGCCCGTGCTCGACGCCCTCCGGGCGGCCCCGCATCAGGGCCTGGTCCAGCTCGGCCAGCCAGCCCGCATCCAACGCGGCCGCGGCCCACACCCGTTGGTGCGACGTCCCCAACTCCACCGCGACCTCGGCCAGCGACTCCCCAGCCGCCAGACGGCGCAGCAACTCGGCGCGCACCGGAGCTGACAGCACCCGCTGGCGTAGCTGGGTGCGCGTTTGACGGTCGGCCTCCTGGCGGCGGGGGCCGCAGCGCGCGCACCTTGACGCCTCACCGGAAGGCTGCCCGCACTGCCTGCACCGCGCCCGCCACGGCGGGCGCCGGGCCAACTGCGCGCACCGCGTGCACGGACCGGCCGCGGGAAGGAACGCCCGACACTGGTCGCACCGAGGCGTTTGTGGGGACATGGGCACTCCCAAAGGTCAGAGCCGAGGCCTTCTTCTGCCCGGCGTACCTCCGCGTGCGCGGAGCCGACCCCGCCTGCGTGGGGAGCATCATCTCTTGGCAGAACGGGGACTGTCCCCGCGTGCGCGGGGCCGTGAAGAAGGTTGTACCGCATCGTCAAGGATTGGGGCGAGTGCCCGCCGGGGAGCCGACCTGGTGCCTCGCGGGCGCGTACACGTAGGGGAGGGTGGAACGGTCGACCTCGCACGCGTGCTGTGGTGGTCGCCATACGTGGATGGGCACTGTGCGCTGCTGGTGCTGGGCCGCCGCGTTGCTGGAGAACGTCAACCTCGTCCCTTCGGGCCGGGTGATCTGCCCCAACGTGGACAGGTTGCGCAGCAGGCGGATCAGTCCGCTGGGCGAGATCAGCTTCGGGGCCTGGCCGGGGTCAACGGAGGCGGAGTAGACCACGGTGCACAGGTCGGCCGGGGCGATGACGCAGACAGGTTCGGTCTCGGTGGTCAGCATGAACAGCACCTGGAGGAGGGCCTTGTCGGACACGCCCATGTGCGGGCACAGCGTCGCCCAGGGCGGGGTGGGGGTCGGGTCAAGGTGCACGGTGGCCTTCCCAAGTCGTGGTGGTGCCATGGTCGCGCACGGGTCGGGGTCGCGGGTGCCAAAACGCCGGACGCACACACCCGATCGGCACTAGCGTTCCTGCATGGACACGAACTCTCCCCTCCCGTACCGGCTCGTCGCCGACACTCCCAACACCGAAGTGGACGACGTCGAGGACAAGGAGTCCTTCACCGAACTGGCCGTCGACGGCAAGACGCTCTACGCCCCGCGGGCGGTCGCCGGCGCCGCTCTGACGGCGGCGCACGGCCTGGCGCACCTGGCGCGCAGCGTGGACTCCGATTACGCCTTGGGCTCACCTGAGCAGGCGGCCGCCGTTTTGGACGCCGCGCACGACATCGTGGTGTCCTTGGAGCGCCTCGTGCAGGGCGCGGGTAGGTGGCTGGCGGCCGCAGGAGATCGCGGGGAGGTCGTGGGCGACTCCGAGGAGGTGTACCCCAAGCTGCATGCGGCACAGGGATCCCTGGAGAAGGCAACCGGCACGGTGGGCACGGCCGCCGACGGGGTGCGGGCCATGACCGCGGTCCATCCGGGCACCTGGGGCATCCGCGAGCAGGCCGCCGGTGTGGCCAAGCTGCTTCAGAAGCGCGACGCCACCATCGTGCTGGAGCACGTCCAGGACCTGCCCGAGATGCTGCGCCTGTGGCAGATCCAGTTCCGTGTGCCGGGCGATGCCCGCACCTTCGAAGTCGTGCTCAGCGACACCGACTTCGGTTCCGTGCCCTGGCCTATGGAGGACTTCGACGTCCACCCGGGGGCCGTGGTGGAGTGGGTGCTGAGCCACCTCGACGCGTTCGTGTGCGAGGACGCCCCCCAGCAGGTCTGCGAGTTGACCGAGGACGAGCTCACGTTGCTGGGACACCTCCACCGGGCGGGGCGACCGGCGGATATCACTGCGTTCTTCGACGCCATGAACACCGAGTCCGGCAAGCGCGCTACCGAGCGACAGTTGGAACTCTTCGGGGTCTACCTAGGCCTGTGGAAGCGCTTCCTGATCCGGACCGTGGTGCCCTCGAATGGGGCCGAAGCGGACCAGATGATGCTCACCGGCTCCGGGGAGGCCTCGCTGCACGCGGCCGGGGGCTGAACACCGTCGGCGGGGGGTGCCGGTACACCGGTGTAGTGGTGCCCGGGCGGAGACGGGTCAGGCGATGCCGTCGTCGACGTCGACTTGGAGGAGGACCGGGACCAGGGCGTCGTCACCGGTGCGGGCACGAAGGCGCAAATAGCCCTTCCTGCGGTGCTGGCTGCTGTGCTCGGCCCGCAGGTGTTGTGCCCAGTCGGTGAAGGCCTGGTGGCGCTCGTCCTGGTCGGTGACGGGTTTCTCGGGCAGGATGGCGATGAGTTCGCCGGTGCCGGTCAGGGTCCAGTCCAGGGCGGGCAGGTCGTGGTGACGGGCCAGGTGGTGACGGGCCAGGTTCTGTTCCAGGGCGGCCAACGCCGTGGTGGTCGGGGAGGCCGGGGCGGGTTCGAGGTCCCAGCCGGTTGTGGTGAACGCGCTGGCGGGTCGGCCGTGGTGCTGCTTTTCGCCGATCTCCCAGAGCTGGGTCAGCTCCCACGAGGCCCGGGTCCAGTGCTGTGGCGGGGTGGGCATCCGGGGCAGGGGCGGGAAGGGCTGGATCAACGCGGTGTCGCGGTCGGGGTCGAAGCGGTACCACTCGGGGGCGGTGTGGTCGGTGGCCTCGGGGGTGTCGTGGACTGAGCAGCGCTGTTCGGTCCACATGCGGATCTCCTCGGTGGTGTTGCGGGTGCGCCAGACCGGGAGCAGCCCACGGGTGGACCACAACACGGCGGGGCGGTCCTGGTCGTAGAGGTCACCGCCGCGGTTGCTGATGATGCCGTTCTTGCAGCGCTGTCGCTGGCGGGTGCGGGCCACGCACCGCGGGTCCAGGCTGGGCACGACCAAAAGGTCGTGTCCAGCCTGGACGACGTGCGGTGCGTCCGGGTGTGGGTGCCACTGCATGCTCATGCTTGCCTCCTGAAGGGTGGTGAGACCACACAAGCACACGGCGGGCCGGGGTTGGACCTGGACTCAGGAGTGCGCCTGGTCCAGTTCACGTGGGGCGGCTTGCAGGGTGATGCGGGTCTTGCTGAAGGCGTCCCAGTCCATGCGGATGTGGAAGCGCTGGTGGTCCTTGAGGGCGAACACCTCGGTCTCGTTTAGGGGCTGGTCGTGGCGCAGGAGGGTGACGTCGGAGTCGTTGCTCAGCAGGGCCAGGCCTTCGCGGACTTCCTGGGCGGACAGGTCGCAGTCCGCGGCCAACTGGCGGATCGTGGTCGGGGCTTCGCCGACCTTGTCGTGGTCCGGGACGTGGTCGATGGCCCAGTTCAGCACGTCCTGCTCGGAGCCCTTGTGATCCCAGTACCGACGCAGCCGCTGTTCCCGGGCACGAGCTTCCTCGGGCAGGGGCAGGGTCTGCGAGATCAGGGGCATGGGCAGGACCAGCCGCCAGCGCTCGGGGGAAGGGGTGTGGGTGAGCACACCGAGTTCGACCAGGAGGTCGGCCAGTTCCTGGGTCGTGGTGGGCATTGGGTGGCCGGCCTTGCCCAGCACCTCGGCGAGGGCCTGCTTACGCTCTTCGCCTTCGGTGACGTCCTCAGGGTTGTCGGTGTCGTGCCACCGCAGGGGCCCGTCCAGGGGGCCGCAGTGCGGGAGTTCGGCGTTGTCCGCTTCCATGACAGTGTCTACGACCTGCTGCAGGGAGCCGTCGATGTCGTGGTGGGTGGCGGTACCCACGGCCATGGCCAGCATCATCCAGGGTCCTAGGGGGAGCCAGTGGTGCCACGTGGTGCGGTGGAAGTCGTCGGGCATGCTCAGGTCCATGACCGTCCTTCGATCGTGTGGGTTCGGGAAGGCCACACAAGCACGCGAAGGAGGTCGTGGGCAGGGGTTCGGCGAAATCCGTTCCGAGGTCATCCCGCCTTACCCCGCAGGGCAGGGCCGTATCAGCTGTTCACAGAAACAGTCTCGCAGCGGTTCACCGATCCGTTGACGGGCATCCCGGCGCAGGGGGTGTTGTGGGAGCCCACCGGCGCGGGAGAGCGGACTTCCGCGCCGGTGGGCTCTTGTGTCAGTCCGTGGCGGTCACGTAGCAGCGGGCCGTGACCGTCCGCATGGTGCGGTACTGGATCTGGGCGCCGCTCGCATCCAGGACGCGCGCAGCCGCACCAGGGCGTCGGACACCTCGTCGCGCTCGGGGGTGCGCACCTGGTCCATGAGCGCGCGGGACACCGGCAGGGGCCGGTGCTCTGCGAAGGGTGCCCCGCTGGGGCGGGTCAGGTACTGGAGGGTCCCGGCACCGCCTACCGACCGATGCCAGCGGTCTCCTCGGCCTGACTGTCGACGCCGTACCGGGCGAGCTGGTCGCGGAGCTGGCGGGCCTGGGCCAGCGAGGAAGTGCCCGCCGCCAGGCGGGCGGGGTTGCCGCGCAGGCGCTGGCTGGCCAGCCCGATGTGCTGATCCACCACGGCCACCAGCGCCTCCCTGGCCTGTGCCACCCCCGCGGCGGAGTCCAGGTGTGCGAGTTCGGGGGTCAGGTCCCCGGACCACTGGTGGCGGGCACGGTCCGCGAGGTCCTCCGCCTGCTCCGGCGCGTGGGAGGACCGGGCCGGGACGGTCGCGGCCGCGGCCGTGCGCACCGCGTGGTCGGCGAGGCGGAGCATGTTCCGCACCTGGACTAGGCGGGCATGGGCGTCGGTGCCCGGGACCAGGGCGGCGGCGGGCAGGTCCCAGGTGCGGGCGTGGGTGTCCTGGATCGTGGACCTGTACTTGTCGGTGGCCATGGTGGTGGTCTCCACCCTCACCTGGTCCAGGAGGTGGTGGCGGTCTGAGAACCAGGTGATGGCCTCCGGCGTCACCGGGGCCGCGGTGCGGCGCTTGGTCGGGGCGGTCAAGCCCGGGATGGTGGTCTCCAGCGACCGGGGCAGCACCCGCTTGTAGGCGTCCTGATAAGACTGGTCGGCGCCGTGGCCCGGGTCCGCGGGCGCTTTGAGGTCGTCGCCGCCGGTGACGAAGACGCCGCGTACCAGGCCGTCGGCGTCGACCAGTAGACGGATCCGCCGGCTGGGCCAGCACAACAGGTCGACCATCCCGTCAGGAGTGCGGCCGCGACGGCGCCCCACCACCGGCTCGGTACGCTCCCACCACCCCGTTCCGGCCGGGCCGCGAGCGCCGGGGGCCAGGTTCAGCATCAGCGTCTGGGCCAAAGATTGGCCGATCAGGCGAGTGTAGGGGGCGGCGGCCGCCGGGCCGACCGGCACACCGGCGTCACGTCCCTTGCCGTGCGCTGCACGGATGCCCGCAGTGTCGTAGGACTGGCACCACAGCAGCCACCGGGCGGCCTCGGCTGGGGTCAGCGACTCGGGTATGCGCCCGAAGAACCCCGCAGCGCTGCCGCGCTCGGCCCACATGGTCAGCGACGCCACGGGGGCCGCTTCGGGGCGTTCGACGGGGTCCTGGGCAAATCCGGGCGAGCCGTCGGCGGGCAGCAGCTCCCACCGGCCGGCGCCGACCTCCTCCAGCCCCTCCAGGGGCAGGCCCGACTCCCACAGGGCGGGCCACGCCTGCGGGGCGACCTCTCCGGCCAGGCGGTGGGCCACGGCCAGCAGCAGCCGGTGCAGGGCGACATCCACGGTGGGGTCCTCGGCGGCGACGGTACAGATGCGGGCCGCGTCGGTCAGGGCGTCGCGGACACCGACCTCGCCGTGGCTGCCGTCCAGGTAGATCACAGGAATCCACGGGTCGGTGAAAAGGTTCAGGCCGGGCGTCGCGCCGCTCCCGCGGCCAAGGCGCATCGTGGGGGTGTCACTGCTCATGCGGTTGATCCCTTCGGTGGTGTCGGGTGCGCAGATGTGGAGCACGCCCCTACGTAACGGTAGGTGCCGGGGGCGACGCACCGGGGGTCCTCTGTCCTCCTCGGGCGGCCGCCTGCCCCGGGCGGCCGTGGCCCCTCGAAGGGGCGATGAGCGTGTCTCACCTGGTCAGACGCCCCACTCCTGGACGTCCTTGATGTCGTCGATCAGGTCGCTGATCTCCTCCCCGAGCATCATCCACAAGGCGTCTTCGTTGGGGCGGTCCTCGCCGCGCTGGCCGCGGGGGGTGGCGTTCCACTCCTGGTCGCTGATCCGGCGCAGGAGGGACAGGGCGTACTTGACCTGCGGCCTGGTGGCTTTGGGAAGGGCGGCCAGACGTTCGCGCTCGGCCTTCTTGCGGTCGGTGACATAGGCGCGCTGGGCGTCCTCGGGGTCGATGCTGAGCTTCTTGCGCACCGCCTCGCCGTCGATGTGCTCGATCACTTCCAGGACCAGCTTGTTCGACGGGGTCCAGCCGAGCACCGTGCCGCGGTGGCTGCGCCGGGTGCCGTCCTCGGCCTGGGTCAGGACCGTGCACAGGTCGCCCTTGTCGTGGCTGAGCCGGATCCAGATCTTGTGCTTGCGCACCAGCTGTTCTCCTTCCCTGTGGGGGTGCGGGGCCCGCCCCGCGTGTGCGGGGCGGGCGGGAGTGTTCTCCGTGCTGCCTGCGCGTCCCGGGGCTCCTGTTCCGGCCGGGAACCCGGCGCCGTCAGGACGTGCGCGGGGCCGGAGCGGCAGGCGCCGGAACCCCGTCCAGCTCGGACACAGCGCCGCCCGCACACCCGGGCCACCCCCCGGGGGGGGGAGAGAGGTCCGTCCTCGTCCAGGCTGTGGCCTCCTGCCGGGGTCGGCCCGGCCCCTAGGGGGCCGCTGACGGCCTCGACGTCCTCGCCTGGTCGGCATCGCCCCGGCAGCACCCTAGCTCCCACTACAGTGCGCACATGGACAAACACACATCCAGCTTTCCGCGTGGGGAGGCGGCTCTCCTGCTCGGTGCCGTGGCGACGATGGCGCCGGGAACGTGGATCGCCGTCACCGCGCCGCACAACGACTGGGGGATTGCCCTGATCTACCTGGGAGTGGTCATGGGCGTGGCGCAGATGGTGCTGTACCAGCGTGATGTGCGTTGGCGGCGGGCTCGCCGGGAGGCCGATAGGCGTCTTCAGGGGCCGGGCACGCCTGTGTCCGACTCTGAACAGCACGGGTAGGGTGGTGCCCGGTCCCGCCTTCCTCACCTGGGCGGGACCGTTCTTGTTTCCTCGGCCGGTCCGCAGATCCCTGCTGAGCGCAGGGTCTGGGGTGTTCAGAGCGAGAGCGGGGGCTCCACCGGCGCGGGGGAGACGGTGACCGGCCAGCAGTCCCCGGTCTGGGCCCCCACATGGGCGTTGGTCGCACCGGCGGCGGTCAGACGGTCCTGCCACATCCGGGCACGGTCCTCCCACTGGCCCCGGGCACGGTCCACCACCTCGCGCAGCTTGGCGCAGGCGTCCAGGTAGCGCCGGTAGGCGGCGTACTCGGGGTGCCGGTGCGCCCCGGCCTCGCGGTGCTCGACGTTGTGGGCGGCCACCGACCCGATCCGGTCCTCCTCCTGGGCCAGGCGCTCGCCCATCTCCTGGAGGGCCAGCGTCAGCCCGGCGTGCTGCTGGATGCGGTAGTCGTGGCGGGCCTGGAGCACCAGCGTGGCAGCGGCGACCAGGCGCGGCACGGTCCGCTCGCACTGGTCCACCGCGGCGTTCTCGTGCCAGGGCTTGTTGTCGCTGTACAGCGGGTGCGGGACGCGCTCGCCGGTGACCGCGGCCTCGGCGAGCTTGGCGCCCTGGTGGTAAGCCGTCAGGACCCACCCGGCCGACACCGAGGAGCAGCGCACCAGGATGGCGTTCGGGTGGCGCCGGGACTTCTCCTCAGGAGAGGACTGGTCGACGTCGCCGGTCTCAGCGTCCTCGATCACCTCCAGGTTCAGGTGCGGGTCGGGGCCGAAACGGGGGTGCTCCCCGCGGTCGGCGCCGACGTGGTGCGCCAGGGCGGCGTGGGCCGTGGGGCTGAGCTGCATCAGTTGTCCTCCTGCGTGGTGTTGCTGTGGTGGGACCGGCGGCCTCGGGACCGCCGGGGGTGGCTCGCCCTCCTCACCTGGGCGAGCCACCCTGATTGACTATGCCGGGGGCCTCGGACACCTGCCCGGCCCGTGGTGGCGCGCGCCGCGCCTTCCGCCGGTCACGAACGCTCTGGGTCCTGTGTGCCCGCGGTGATCCGGTAGCTGGGGATGTCGCTGGCACTGGTCGGCTCCTCGCGGACCAGGACCAGGACCAGGCCCTGGGCACGCAGGACGTCGGCGGCGCGCTCCAACAGGGTGTGGGCCCGCGCCAGGTCCTGGGGCATGGAATCGCTCGACCGGATGGCGGGCTGCACCCCCAGGAACACGCGGGAGGCGTCCGAGGGGTCGGCGAACTGGGGGCGGCAGACCACGGACAGGCGTGGGCCCTGGGGGAGGGGCGCCACCTGGTGGGGAATCTGGCGCAGCAGTCCAGCCCGCGCCAGGGCGATACGGGCGTCGGCGGCCACCAGCTCGGGGGTGCGCTCTCCGGCGTGCTCGTTCGCGACGGTGGGGTGGGTCTTGCCCGTGGCCCGCGCCATCGCCCGGTTGGAGATGTCCAAGTCGTGGCCGCGCTGGAGCAGGGTGCGGATGCGCTTCTCGATCTGGGCCTGGACCTCCACGGCCTCGATCAGGGCTAGCCGTACCCCTTCGCGGGTGTCGTCGCTGCTGGCTTCGGCGAGCTGGTAGCCCTCGGGGTCCAGCAGCAGGACGGTGGCGGGGGAGCCGTCCCACCGCGGTCGCTGGGCGAAGGTGCGTTCTTTGCTGCGCTGGATCTGGGCGGAGAAGCGGCCGTACTGGGCCAGACCGGCCGCGATGGCGAACAGGGCCGCGTCCAGGTGGTCGCTGGTCACGATCACCCCGCCCTCGGGCAGGCGGGGCTCGACCTGGGCCCGGACCCAGTCCTGGCCGAACAGGGCGGTGACCGCGTCCTCGGCGACCCATCCGGGCATCAGGTGGGCGTCGGCGTGCAGACCCTCGATCTCCTCGGTCTCGTCCTGCCAGGTGAGCAGAGCGCGGGCGACGACGGCGGTGCGGGTGCGGGTCTCGGACATGAACACTCCTAAGTGGTAAGCTACTTTCCAAGCTTGGTAAGTACCTTTCCACGCTTGGGGGTGCGGTGGGGCCCGTTCGGCGAAAAAACCTGCGCCGATCTCGTGGGGACGTCCCACGTCGGCGCGGCCCGCCCCGACAGAACCGGCCGCCCGTTTGACGAAAGCAACCCTCCTGGCGTGCGAGAACGGCCAGGATGGGCCGTATGGACACTCCCACCTCCACCGAGCCCGTACGCGCCCCCGTGGCGCTGTGGCTGCTGGTCCTGGCCTTCGCCGCGCTGAGCCTGTACGCGATACCCCTGAACGTGCCCGCGCCGCTGGGGGCGGCGTTGCCGGTGGCAGCCTGGCTGGTGATCGCCTACGGGGCGCTGGCCAACCGCGGGCTAGTGCGCCACGGGATGCTCACGCACCAGCTCGTGGTCTGGGGGCTGCTGGTGGCCAACACCACGGCGGTAGCGGTGGCCGCGCCGCGAGCACCGGAGACGGTCTTCGACGTCTTGGTCGGCACGATGCTCGCTGCCACGTTCGCGATGCCACTGTGGGCGGGTCTGATGCTGGTGCACCTGACCACGCCCCGTTCAGGACAGGCACGCAAGCGGGTGCCCTCAGACAACCGACTCCCGGAAAAGGGGTGAAGGTCAGTAGCCAGGCGTGCAGCCAACAGCCCACACCGGGGTAGCCCATCCGGACGCGGCTCGCCCTCGGCCCCCGTCCGCTCACGTGAAGCCCTGAGGTGGCCCGGCCTCGACGGCGGATCGGCATGCACGCTCCGGGTCGGGGGTCTGGTGGTACCCGGGGGCTCACGCCCCCGGGGCCCCCGGTTCCGCCCGGGAACCCGGCGCCGTCAGGGTGTGCGCGGGGTCGGGGCGGCAGGCGCCGGAACCTCGTCCGGCTCGGACACGGCACCTCCCCGCCGTCATCGGTCTCGATGGGCTCCCTGTCCTGGCTGCGGCCTGAGCCACAGGCGGGGCCGCAGCGCGCGCACCTTGACGCCTCACCGGAAGGCTGCCTGCACCGCGTGCACGGCCCGGCCGCAGGAAGGAACGCCCGACACTGGTCGCACCGAGGCGTTTGTGGGGACATGGGCACCCCCAAAGGTCACAGCCGGGGCCTTCTTCTGCCTGGCGTACCTCCGCGTGCGCGGGGCCATGAAGAAGGTTGTACCGCATCGCCAAGGACCGTGGACGCTCCGTGATGGAACGCCTTACCAAGGTTCACCCCGGTGAGCTTGGTGGCTTGACGTCAGCATTGGGAAGTTCCTCGTCTGGATCGTTGCCGCCGCGCGGTACGCGGTGCGGCGGGCTGGGGCCGACGGCCGTGGGCCGATGGCCGGAAAGGCGGCATGGGTACAGGCACGCCCGTCTTCCCTGGGCCGGAGTGGATGCCCGCGTGCCAGCGGTGAAGGCGGTGACCTGTCAGGAGGATGGCGCTCCGGACCTGGAAGAACGTCGGAACCCGACGGGTGTGGTGGATCGTGGTGTCCCCCGGGTTCAGTCCATGGCGGGCGGGTCGTCGGTCTCTCCGGCGGAGGTGGTGTCGGAACCGGCGGCGGCCTCACCACCCTCCTGCGGTTGGTAGGCCTGGAAGCCCCGGCCCCAAGCCCGGCGCACGCGTTCGGCCCCGGGCCAGGTGCGGGCCTCGTGAAGCTGGTCGGCCAGAAGCCCGTAGTCGAGCGGGATGTCCTCGGCGCGCAGGAGCTGGACGATCCCCCGGAGCCAGTCGAGGCGGGTGGCGTGGTGCACAGCGCTTCCCGCCTGCACGAACCTGCGGCGCAGTGGCTCGTCAATGTCCCCGGGCGGCATGAGGCGGCGGACGGCCCCACCAAGGTCACGGCCGCGCCGGTGCATGCCCTTCTCCCGTTTGGACTACTGGTGCAGGGCGTAGAGGATCAGCGCCTCGTGCGCGGCGGTCTCTGCGTCTGCGGTCTTCAGGACGTGAGGAGGAAACCTTTCATAGAAAGAGTGATCCAGCGTCACGCCAAAGAGTTCAGGAAGCGCCTCGACGGGCTTGCCCGCGCCCCGGCGCAGCTTGGCCAGGGTGGCGACGGCTTCGGGAAGGTCCTTGAGGTAGCCGCCCTGGAGCTGGCGGACGCGTTCGTCGACCAGCTCCCCGACGTCCTTGAGTTCAGGCACGAACCCGGCGGTGCTCGTGGTGGTCACTTGCTCCCCCTGCGGGGAGTGGCCGGCGTCGGTCAGCGGGAGCGCCCTGCGCAGGGCGGAGCGGAAGCGCAGTTCGGCCCGGGAGGCGGTGAGCCAGACCGACCCCTTCTTGGTGGCCACGACCCGGCCCGTCCAGGCGGCCTCCCCGGCCGTGTCCATGAGTTCGTCACCGAGCCGGGACACGATCCGGTGTGCCTCCATCTGCCACTCACGGCGCTGTTCGGCCTGGTAGAGGGGGTTCTCCGAGGGGCGCAGGTCGCGCAGCCACTTGCGGAAGGGCTCGTCCAGCTCCGCGAACCCGCGGTCGCGTGCGGTGGACCGCGGCCCCTCGCCGTCCGCGCTCGCCGCGTCAGCGAGGGCGGTGGCCAGGTCCCCGAGGGCCGTGACCGCCTCCTCGGCATCGTTGACCGCGTCGATCGCGGTCTGGGTGAGGGCGCTGTCGCGGTCGTGGAACAGGACGACGGGCATGGCCACGGCGTCGTCCACGATCTCGTCGACGACGGACTGCTGGGTGCCGTAGACGACGCCGACCAGGCGCGCGCAGACCAGGAAATCCTTGGGCAGGATCCCCTCGAAGGTGAGGAGGGAGATCCAGTCCAGAACGCGCGGACGCACCACCTGCGCGGCCTCCTGGCGCTGCTCACCGTAACGGTCGTATCCAGTGACCAGTGCGCCGAGTCCCCGCCAGGCGCTGCGTGCGGGGTCGTGGTCGCGCGGCAGGTAGACGGTGTTCTCGCGCAGCTTCTGCTCCTGTGCGGGGCTGCGCCGCCACGCGGTCATGGGCTCGCGGTCGTGCTTGTTGCGCGGGGTGAGCGGGTCCCCGTAGGCGAGCAGGACGCCGTGGACCGCTTCGCCGTCGTGGTGCAGCCGGACGCGGCGGCTCTGCCAGGTGTAGAGGTCGCGGAGCCCGTGAGGGCGGATCTCGGCCTCCGCGCCCTTCAGGGGCTGGGCGGTGCCCTGGGTCCGGCGCCAGGCCGGGGCGTCCTTGTCCGGGTTCGTACGCAGGTCGAGGTCGTGCTCGTCGAGGGCCACCAGGTTGAGCAGCAGCGTCCGCTGGAGGTCGTCGCCCTCCACGTACACCCCGCCGAGGTTTCCGGACCAGCCCACGCCCTGCGGGTAGACCTTGCCGCCCTTGAGGCGGGGGTCTCCGACCGCACCCGACTTGATGCCCGAGGTGTCGTAGGCGTGGGCGTGCAGCAGCCAGCGGGCGGCCTCGGCGAAGGTCAGGCGCTCGGCACCGTGCGCACGCATGGTGAAGAAGCGCGCGTTGTTGGGCACGTCCGCCACGATCGGGTCGGGTGAGGAGTACTCCCCCTTACCGGTACGCAGGTCCGCGACCTGGAAGAACGGCGTTTCGGGGTGCAGCAGGTCGAAGCGCTCCCGGTGCTCACGCAGGTAGTCGCGGACCCGGTCGGTCGGGATCCCGCCCCGCCACAGCTCCTCCCAGTCCTCGATCTCGCGCGGGCCGTCGATCGCGTCGTGCAGGATGGCCAGAAACAGGCGCAGGAGGGCGAAGTCCTGGGTGGGCACGTCGCCGACCAGACGGCGGATGTTCGGCGCCTGCTCGAAGACCCCGGTCAGGGAGAGTTCGACCTCCTCCCCGTCCAGGCGCTGGACCGGGATCCATGGGCGCGAGGTCAGGTCGAATGAAGCGGGCCGAAGCGGTGGCGGTGACGCGGTGTCGTCAGTCGGCATGATGGACCTCCAGGCCGTCAGATTGGGTGTAGTGGAGCGTGTGTCCAGCGAGTTCGGGCGGTTGTCCTCGTCCAGGAACAGAATTTGATCGGCGCCCGGAATTACGGCGATGTCGGTAGAAACCGCGTCCGTGGTGCTGTCGTTAGCCGCGCTGTCAGCGGTGGGGTCCAGCCGACTACCTTGCCGCGGTGACTGCGCCGGGTACCGTCCTCGGCCTGAGTCAGGACCGTGCACAGCAGGCGGCCGCGCCCCCTCGAAGAGGCGATGAAGGTCAGTGGTGCCCCGCGTGGGTAGGGGTTCCTGCCCCCGCGGGCAGGAACCCCCACCTCTCCTTTAGGACTCCTTGATGATCCGATCGACCTCCACCTGGAGGATAGGCAGGTACCCGTCGATGTCGTCATCGGTGAGGGGGCCCGCGCCGGTCGGCAGCAACACCTCCTCCGCCTCGTGCTGACGGACGACGACCTGGTGGTGGTCGACATGGGCCTCCACCCACACATCCAGCTCCCCCTCCTCGTTGACGTACAGCACCGGGTCGTCCCGGTGGTCGTTGAGCAGTTCCCGCACGTGCGCGACGGTGACCTTCGGCGTGCTGTCCATGGGTCTCCTTGCTGTGGGTGCCCGCCCCCGTGTGGGGCGGGCCGTCCCCGCGATGGCGGGGATCACGTGCGGTTCTGACTCTTTCTCGTAGAGGCGGGCACCGGCGCGGGGGAGCGGACCCCCGCGCCGGTGGGCGGCTGTGTCAGTCCGCGGCGGTCACGTAGCAGCGGGCCGTGACCGACTGCATGGTGCGGTACTGGATCTGGGCGCCGCTCGCATCCAGGACGCGAGCGGCCGACCACAGACGCGCGTGCCAGGGCTCCCCACCGGGACCGGTCGCCCGTCCCTGATCCAGGTAGAGCACCTCAGCCATGTGCCAGTTCGGCGCGTCCCCCTCCATCTGATAGGCCATCACCACGTACCCGGTGCTGTCTGCGACGGCTGGGTCCGGCACGGTCAGGTCGTCGTCGTCGCTGGGGGCATACTCCGGCGGCAGATCCGCCAGCAGCAACCCTCCGGCCGCCAGTACCTGGGCGATCACCTTCCCCGCGGGGACAGAGGTGTCCTCTTCGGGCAGGCCGTCCGGGGCGCTGGCGTAGTTGGCGGGGATACCGTATCCGCCGCCGGCCCGAGAGTTCACCAGCTCGCGATACGGCTGCCACGCCCGCAGAACCTCGCGGCCGAACGCGGTCACGGTCTGGTCGGTGCGGCTGGCGATCAGCCCGAGCCGTGCCATCTCCTCCAGGCCGTCGGGAGCGGCCAGGCCGCTCCCGACGCGCTCGAATGCCTCCAGGTTTTCGGCCGACCACGGGTGGGTCTCCAGGTAGCGCAGCGTGTCGTCCAGGGCAGCCATGTTGTTCCTCCAGGGTGTTCGTGGTGCTGCTCTTCCCAGGGTGGGCAGAGCGTCTCCGCGCACGCGGAGCGAAGAGGTACATAGGTCAGCTCGAACCGGAGACAGCCGACGCATGTAGGGGGTCGACGGCGATTCTGGAGGAGCGGGTGCTCTGTCGGGTCAGACTTTGCGCCAGGTGGGGCCCGCACCGTGGCGGTCCCCGCTCTGCCTGATCAGCCCCTGGTCTTCCAGGATGTCCAGGCATGTCCCCAGCGCCACAGCGTCCGCCGGGGGGATGTCCGCGGCCCCGCCGACGTCGATCATGGCCAGGTCCTCATCGGGACGGTCCGCGAAGACGGCCCGAACGCGTTCTGTGAGCTGCTGGGCCCGACCGATGTCGTCGCCCGGCAGACCGAACACGGCCGCCGCGGAAGCGGGTTCCTGGGGCTGGACCCCCTGGTGCGGGTATCCCCACCGGTGGTTGCCGTGGGCCACGAGCAGACCGAGGTCGCGGTGCATGTCCACCGCCAGGGCGACCGCGAGAAGCCCCTCCTCGTCCTCCTCGTCCAGACCCACGCCCGCGGTGATCTCCTGGACCGTGGCGGGCCCGTGGGCGCGCAGGTGGGCCTGGACCGGCCCGGACACGCGGGCCTTATTGATCATGTCCTCCTCGTCGGCGACGCGCGCGGCGAGTGCGCCCACCATGCCCACCAGGTCTTGGGGGTCTCCGGTCCACTCCGCTCGCATCTGGGACAGGGTGTCGGCCATTATCCATACCTCTCTTCGGGGTTGATCCATCATGGGCGATACAGGTGCTGCAGCGGGCGGGGAACGCCAATCCTGCCCCCCGCGCCCCGCCCAGGGGCCGCCCGCCACAGTGGCGGGCACCGGCGCGGGAGCGTGGGTCCCGCGCCGGCGGGTGGCTCAGGCGCGGGAGGCGCGGGCGCTCCGGTGATCCTTGGACCACCGGTTGGCCACCGCGCGGCGGGCGTCGGGGTCCTCGCCGAACATCACGGCCAGGTCAGCGGCCAGCACCACCGGGTCCGGGCGCCCGGCCGGTCCCGGGCGGGACCGGCACAGCTCGGCCACGGCCTTCACCGTCTGCTCGGCGGCCTGGCCGGGGATGCCGATGGCCTGGAGCAGGCGCCGGTCCACCCCCGCGGCCGGGCCCGCGGCGGCCCCGGCGTGAGCGCCGAGACTGACCTCGGACCCGCAGGCGCCGATGCGCCTGTATCCGGCCAGGGCCAGCACCAGCCACACCGCCGTGTGGGCGGGGGTGTCGGGCTCGGCGCCGCTGATCTGGAGGGCCAGACCGTACGCCCTCGACCTGGGGTCGGGGACCAGACCCCGCGCGGTCAGATCGTGGCCCCACGCGGAGTGGGGGCGCTCCAGGTGCCGGGCCAGTTCCTCGGCGTCCAGGGCTGTGGTGCTCACAGTGCTCTCTCCTCACGTGGTGGGCCGCCTGGTGCGGCCCCGCCTCCGCCGTGGCGGAGCTGACAGGTTCGGGGCAGGGTCAGACGCTGTGGCTGCTGGCGTAGCGGCCGGGCCGGTCGGCCATGGCCTCGTAGCAGTCAACGCCGCACGCCAACCCGAGACTGGCGGCCATGCCGCTGCCGGGGATGAGGCGGCCGCACTCGTCGCAGCGCCGCCCCTCCTCCTGGGCGCGGGCGGCCATGCCGCGGGCGCGGCGCTCGACCAGCGCGACCAGGAGCGCGTTCTCCTCCTCCCTGGTGAGCACGTAGGGGCTCAGGATTCGCTCGATCTTGGCGTCGCTGGGGGCGTCGACCCCGGCCAGGGTGCACGCCGCCTCGAACTCTGCGCGGGTGTACGCCTGGCCGGGGTGGGCCGCGTCCACCTGGGCCAGGGTCCGCTGCTGGGCGTCCTGCTGCTCGCGCTCGGCGTAGGGGCGGTGTCCTCGGGCCAGGGCCACGTACAGGATGTGGTCCAGGCTGTAGGAGTACAGGGTGTACTCCCCGCTCATCCCGGGCCCGGTCAGGATCTCCTGCGGCGAAGCGGGCACCAGCCCCAGCTCTCGGCAGGCGGCTTCGTAGGCGAGGCGGTCCATGAGCATGGCCGGGCGGTCCACCAGGGCTGGGCGGCCGATGCGCTCCACGACGCCGCCGCAGGCCGCGGCCGCCTGTGCCGCGCGCTCCCATCGGGCCTCGACCTCGTCCCACATGGCCGTGTACGTCTCGGGGTCGCCCAGGCAGGTGAGCAGGTCCTCGCGGGACAGGTAGCTGTTCTGGGAGCCGTAGCCGGACCACTGCTCGCGGGCGGGCACGGACCGCGTCTCGATGGTGACCCCCTCGCGGGTCTGGACGCGGCCCTTGTCCTTCATTCCCTCGACCGCCTGCGTGGCCACGTGCCAGCGGCGACCCTGGCCGTCCTCGAACACATGCAGGTCGAACACCATCCCGTTCCTGGGGTGCTCGTAGCGCTCGGGCTCGGCGACCTCGGTCAGCCCGACCAGGCAGGACAGGACGATGTGCGTGACCCCGTCCTCGGTGGTGCGTTCGACCTCCACGAAGTCGCGCTGGTCGGCGGCCAGGGTCATGCGGTGCTGGTGCTCAACCACGGGTGTCTCCTCTGTGTCGTCGGTGGTGGTGCTCCCGCCCCCCTCACCAGGGCGGGCCACGAACTTCACTGTGCAGGGTGCCTCGGACACGCCCCAGAATCAGGCGTTGCCCTGACCCCCGTCTTCCGCAGGGCCGTCAGGCTCAGGCGGCGCGCAGCTCCCTCAGGCGCTCGGCGGCGGCCTGGCGGGCCTCGGCCTCGCTGTGGTGCAGCGTGGTGACCTGGTCCCAGATGTCGCCGTCACCGGGGGTGTAGCGCTCGGTCCAGCACACCCACCACGTCACCGAGTGCGCCGCGGGGAGTGCGAACTCGTGGCGCTCCAGTCCGGCGGCGATGCCGTCGCCCCACGGGCTGCCGGGGGTGTGGTCGATGTGGCGGACGCTGTGGTCGGTGGCGGCCAGCAGGGGCTGCCACAGGGCGGACTCCTCCACGCGCTCGGCGCGCACGGCCAGGCCCACGGCGGTCTCGGCGGCCGTGGACAGCTCGCGGGGGCGGCCATCGATGTGGGAGCTGTACCAGTACCCGTGGGTAATGCTGTTGTCGTCCCACAGCTGCCAGGAACCCGAACTGGCGGTGTGGCGGATGCGCGGGCCCCTCTCAGCGTGCAGGGTCCACGTCCACTGCTCGGGGTGGATGGCCAGGTAGGCGTTCATCTCCTCGGCCGAGCCGGTGACGATGTCCCCCTCGAACGGGCTCGCCACCTCCGGGCGCGGGTGGGACAGGCGCACGCGGGTCGCGCCCTCGGGCACGTGCGGCGGCCGGGCGGCCAGAGCGTCGCGCACGGTGCGGTGACCCTGCTCGCGCAGGGCCTTGGCCAGGTGGAAGGTCATGCCCGCCTCGACCAGCGCGGCGGCCTCGCTCGCGCGCCATCCCTGGTCCCCGGTCCAGTGCGGGTGGTGGCGCAGGGGCCACCCGGCGCTCTGCCATTCCTGGCTGGTGCGGCTGGTCAGGGCGGCGACGTCGGCGACGTCGACCACGCGCATCGTCTCGACCTCCCGGTAGGCGGGCAGGGTCCACCCGGCCGCGATGAGGGCGTGCATCGCCTCGGCCTGCACGCCCAGGCGTTCCCACGCGGCGGCGTCGGCGTAGAACGCGGTCAGGTCGGCCACCAGCTGCTCGCGCTCGGGGGTCAGCGCGTGGGACAGGGCGATGTGGGCGCCGTGGTTGGAGAGCGACCAGTCGTTGCCGTCGGCGCCGTTGTAGACCAGGGTCCAGACCAGGTCCGCCGCCCGGTCGATGAGGATTCGGTCCGGGAACGGGCTGTGGCCGTAGTCGGGGGCCTGGGGCACGGGGACGGCGGTGTCGGGGGTGGGCCCGGTCAGGGGGTGGGTGTAGGTCGCGCCCACCTCGGCGTTGGGGTAGCGCCAGCGCAGCAGAGCGCGGGTGCGCCGGGCCAGCTCCTGCGCCTGGGCGGCGCGCTGCTCGGCGGCCAGGATCGGCGCGGCCTCCTCGGCGGTGGCCGCGCGCACGGTCGCGACGTAGACGTGGCCCTCGTCGGCGCCCACGCCGAAGCTGAGCCCGTCCTGGTCGTAGTAGCGGGCGCTGGTCTGGATGGGCACCACGATGCCGGTGACCAGCCCGGTGGCCAGGGTGCGCCCGCCCGGCACGTGCTCGGCGGTGAAGGCGGCCGGGGTGTGCTCGTCGGCGGGCCAGGTGGCGCGCTCGGCCACGCCCTCGCTGTAGGGGCCGACCTCGGGGGCGGTCTCGCCGCTGCCGCGGCTGATGGTGATCGTCGGCTGATCGCTCATGGGGGTGTCTCCTTCTCCGGTGTGCTGCTTAGGCGTGGGTCTGGCCCCATCGCCACGTGCCGGGACGCCGACGCAGCATCGCCTTGGCGTCCTGGGACATGACGTATCCCTCGACGTGGTCGCGTTCCTCCCACGACAGGTCGTCGCGCTCCTGCGCGGCCACGGCCTCGTACAGCTCGCCGAGCCGCTCGGCGGTGGCCCTGGTCTCCGAGCCGTCGCCCAGGTAGGGGACGGGGTGCCTGTCCGGGTCGTGGGCCAGCAGCTGCTCCAGGACAGTGCACGCCCGCCGGTAGCCGTACAGCTCCGCCCACGCGCGGGGGCTCGCGGCCCGGTGCTGCATCTCCTCCCAGTCGGCGCGGAACCGCCTGTACTGCTCGGCGGCGGCGTCGCGCAGGCCGGTCCGGACCAGATCCAACAGCCGGTCCCGGACGGCGTAGTAGTCGGGGATGGCCTCCACGATCGGGCGGAGCGTGCGCAGCTCCCGCAGGGTCAGCGGCACGTACTGGCCGCCGCCCACCCGTTCGCGGCGGATCCGGCTCGCCAGCACGCGCAGGGGGCGGGCGTTCTCCTCCTCCAGGACCTCGGCCAGATCCGTGCGGCTGTCATCGACCATCACCCACACCGCGGGGTTGGCCACCGCCTCCCACAACCACGCCTGGCCCTCCGCCATGAGGTACTCGATCCGCCCCGGGCTGATGGGGAGCGTGTCGGCGACGATGGGCGCGGCCTCGGGGCCGCGGGCGGCGTCCCAGACCTCCATGACCACCATCGCCTGGGACCGGTCCCGCGCCAGCGGGTCGGTGCCCAGCTCGGCGTTGGCGAACCGCTCGCGCGGCCGCTCATCGACCAGCGTGTGGACGTCCAGCCGTGCGGGGGTGTTGTGCAAGGTCACGGGGTGTCTCCTTCGGTGGTGTCGGGTGCGGGGACGTGGAGCACGCCCCCGACGTAGCTGTAGGTGCCGGGCGCGATGGGGCGCCCGTCCTGGTCGGTGATGCGCGCCCCGTCGAAGTGCAGTTCCTCGGCGACCAGCACGGGGAGACCCCGCTCGATCACGCGGGCCTGCTCGGCCGAGACCAACGCGACCACGGGTGCGCCCCGGTCCGTGATGATCTGCGGGCCCTGCTCGTCGGCCTCGGCGCGCAGCTGCGCCCACTCCTCCCGGGCACGGCGGATGCCCCACTCACCGGTCGGGACCAGCCCGGCGTCGGTGACCTGCTCCAGCGGCACCAAAGCGCTCTCGGCACGGCCGTCCACCGTGAGCGTGAGCGGGCGCCCGCTGGTGTGGACCATTACATCGCCGTATTCATGTGTGGGGTGCTTTTCATGAAAACTCGTAAGAACATCTGATGCCCGCCGCGACCGGGTACACAGCCCTTCGAGGCGGGCACCGCTACCGCACGGTCAGACGGACGAGGCTGCTTCCAGGACAGCGGTCACCTGCTTCTCGTCCAGGTCCCCCCAGGAGGTGAGCCCGTAGCGGGCCACCACCGCCTCAGCCACGGCCTCGGGGTCCACGTCCCGGGCGGCATCGCCGCTACTGTCAAGGAACAGGGTGACGTCGCGCACCAGGTCCTGGCGGGTGATCGACCTGCGGGCGCCACCAGTGATGTGGTACCCGTCGTCGGCGCGCACTCGCCCGGCCGGGCGCGGGGTGAGACCGACGTGCAGCGATTCCTTCCCCATCAGCTGGTAGCGCAGGGCCTCGGCCAGGTCCAGGACGTGGTCGATGGTCAGGACCGGGTGACCCTGGTAGGTGGTGAGCAGCCGTCCCCGGTCGCGGTAGGTGGCGAGCCCGTTACCAGGGCCGTCGTCGATCTGGTCGGTGATGACGATGTGGCCGCTGTGGCGCAGAAGGATTTCCACGTGAGGGCGGTCGTAGTCGCTCAGGGCGGCGAGCCGGTCGGCCAGGAGCGGGTGCAGCCCGCTGATCATGATGTGGCGGTACCCGTCCTTCACTCGATCCCGGACCCTGGGGGTGACGGTGACCTCCTCACCAGCGGTGTCGCGATAGATGTAGGTGGCCTCCAGGTCCAGGGGCCCGCTCGCCGGTACGGGGCGAGTGTGGTCCTCGACCTGGGGCAGGGACGGGGTGGCCGGCAACAGGGGCGAGTGTTCGCCGGTGAGGTGGGAGCGCAGGTGCTCGGCCAGGTCCAGCACGTCGGCGCGGGTGAGACCGGGGTGGCCCTGGAAGTTGGTCGCCAGCCGTCCCCGGTCGCGGGTGGCCACCAACCCGTCGTCGGGAGCGTCCTCGATCTCCTCGGTGAGGACGATCTCTGCGCCGTGCAGCAGGAGTTCCACGTGGGGGCGGTCGTAGTCGCTCAGGGCGGCGAGCTTGTGCGCCAACAGTGGGTGCAGCCCCATGACGATGGTCAGCGTGTGGCCGCCGTGCGTGTGCTCCTTGACCTGGGGGGTGATGAGGACTTTCCCCCTGCCGGGGATGTGGGCGGTGTAGGTGGCCTCCAGGTCCAGGGGCGGCCACGCCTGGAGGGGGCCCCGCCCCCCGGCGCGGGACGCACGGCCGGGCCGGGGCGCGCGCTCGCGCCGCGGCCGGGTCGGCTGTCGGGTCCCGCTGGTCCCGGCGGCGGTGGTGGTGCGGTCGTGGATCCATGCCAGCCCGGTGTTGTCCAGCCGGTACCGGGCGCGGGTGACGGCGACGTAGGCGAGCATCGCCTCGGCTCGGGGCACCGGGCCGGGGCTACCGTCCTGCCGCGGAGCGGGCTCGCGGAAGTCCTGCTCGACGCGGACCGTGTCCCACTCGGCGCCCTTGGCCCTGTGCGCGGTCCCGCACACCACCTGGGCGTGCCGCTGGTCGACCATGCGGGTGGCAGCGGCCAGGATCGCGTCGGGGCCGTGCTCGTCCACCAGGCGCACCAGGGTCGCCAGCTCCCCGGCGTCGGCGGGAGAGTCCTCCACGTAGTCCTGCACCTGCCGCCAGCTGGTGAACACCAACAGCTCGGGGTGGGAGGTGGGGTAGCCCGCGCGCAGGGCCTGGGCGGCTTCGGCCATGCTGCGGATGCCGCCCGCTCCACCCAGCAGCGCCACCGTGCGCCCCTGGGCCAACTCCTTCATAGCCGCGCCCATGGCGCCGGCGTTGGTACGGCACAAGATCGCGTCCGGCGCGGCGACGGGCCCCAGCGTGGATTCGCGGGTGGGGGAGCCGCTCAGGCGCAAGCTCACCCCCACCTGCTCCAGCCAGGTGTTGGCCTCTACGGCGAGGCGTTCACCGAAACGCCAGGAGCGGGTGAGCGAACACCGGTGGGGCGCGGGCCAGGTCTCCAGGGCGTCGATGGCGCCCCTCCACCCGTAGATGGCCTGCGCCGAGTCGCCCACCACGATCTGCTGGACGGGCTGGGCACGCACCAGGTGGGCCAAGACGGGGTTGGTGTCCTGGGCCTCGTCCAGGGCAATCCAGTCGTAGTCCAGGACCGGGTGGGTGAGCGCCCACGCCTTCATGTAGTGGTCGGGGGTGTGGCGGAGCATGCCGCCTTCGCCGTCGGGCAGCTGGAGATCGGCCCACGCCCGCTCGGCGAAGGGCAGCAGGAATCGGGCCAGGTGGGCGCGCTGACCCCGGTCCAGGTCCAGACCGGGCACCCGCGGGGCGTGCGCGGGTGCCGGTTCGGGGTCGGCGCTGTAGCAGAAGCGCTGGACCATCTGCATGGTCAAGGTGGCCAGGGCGGCGGGGCTGAGGTGAACCTTCTCGGTGACGGCCAGCGGGCCGGTGATGCCCAAGATCTCGGCGGCGCGCTCGGGCCGGACTCGGGGCGCGTCCAGGCGCTCCCGGTAGCGGTACCCGAGCGCACGGTAGGCCAGGGCGTGCGCGGTGGAAGAGGTCACGTGGGCGGGCATGCGCTCGCGCAGCTCACGGGCGGTCTCGCGCCCAAACACCAGGCACAGGCCGCGGCGAGGGGCCAGCGCGCGTGCCATCAGGACCAGCGCGCTGGTCTTGCCGGTACCGGCCCCGGCCGTGACGCGCAGGTCCTCGCCGGTGGCGGCGGCCTCGCATACGGCCTGCTGCTCGTCGGTAGGCGGCCAGGAGGTGCGGGTGTGTGTGCTCACAAGGTCCTCGTCGTGGGTCGGGGGCCCTGCCCCGCCCCCGGCGCGGTGCCGGAGGCGGGGCGGGGCCCTGCTCGGCTGGTACGCAGGCTGCTACTGCTGCATCCAGCGTTGGACGTCGTCGGCGCGCTGGGCGCGCAGGTCGGCGACCACCTGGGGGTGGCGGGCGTCGAACTCGGCCAGCGCCCGCTGGGCGTCGGCGATGTCGCGTTCGTGGCGGTCGCGGTCCCCGCGCGGGGACAGGTAGGGGTCCAGCGCGCCCGCGTCGTGGGCACGTCCGACGGCGTCGGCGGCGATGTCGCGGGCCGCGGACAGGCGCTCGACCAGGTGCGCCCGGGTTTCCCACAAGTCCTCGGGTACGCCCGCCTTGACCTGGGACAGCACGGCCTCGACTTGGTCGGCCTCGGCCTGGGTCAGCGCCAGAACGCCGATGGAGGCCACGAACCCGTCGGGGAGGTTGCGCGGGTGCGAGAGCGCGGTGCTGGTACCGACCTGCTCGCCGTCCAGGCGGGCCACCAGCTGCACCGAGTCGTCGCGGCGCCCGTGGGGCAGAGCCTGCTGGGTGTGGACGACCTCCACGGTCGCGGTGCGTCCGTCGCGCACAGCCTTGGTCAGCGCGGTGGTGGTGTGGACCTGTCGACTCATCTGTGCCCTTCCTGAGGCATCGGAGTGGGGCGCGCACCCGGGCGGGTGCGCGCCCTCGACGGCGTTGCGATCCTCAGCCCCGGCGAGGGGCCGCCACCGCGGTGTGCTTCCCAGGGAGCGCCCGCGGTACCGCCGTACCCTCTGGGGGATGACCTCCGCGGAGGGCGGGCGGCAGCGTCAGAGTAGCCCGCTGCGCACGCTTTGGGGGGCCGATCGGCGATGCCGGTGGGGTGCGGGGCCCGCTCTCCCTAGTGAGGCCCGTGGCCTCCGGGGAGCGCGGTACCCACTCCTGTTCGTCCTCAGCACGCAGCCGCCAGTCCTCTACCTGGCGCCACATTTGCTCGGCTTGGACCCGGTAACCGATGACCAGGTCCTCCAGCAAGATAACGTGCGTGCTCGCGTCACCAGAGGTGGATAGCAAAGACGCCCAATGCCCACCGTCGGCTTCGGTGATCAACGCTTGGAGTCCGGTACGGGTCTTCCACTCGCCCCGGTGCCAGGAGCCCTCGGCGATGGCCGCCTCGTCCCGGCGTAGGTTCTCCGCCAGCAGCCCGAAGGCGTGCGCGTCGGCCCGCCAGAACAGCAGGGTTGCCTGCCTGCGCTGGCCGTCCTCGTCTAGCTCCTGCCACTCGGCGTCGGCCCACACCGCTGCGCCCGTGTAGGACAGCGTGATCTCCACCCGCTCAGGCAGGGGGCCTCACTCGAGGCCGGAGGGGGCGCCCCGGCAGATCTGGTGCACTTCCTGGATCGGGACGCCGAGCCATCCGGCCACGGCCTCCTCCTTCGGGGACATCCGGCCCCAAGTCATCAGTGCGACGATCGCTCCATTGATCGCGACCACCAGCTCATGGAACACGCTCACCCCGAAGTGGGCCAACAGGGGCGCCAGCGTGATGACGACCCTGGTGAACGCCGCAGGCGTGACGGGCCGTACCATCACTGCCTGCGCGGCGCCGAGCACCGCGCCTACCGCGGCCACGATCAGCAGCACGGATTTAGTGGTTCACACTCGCAAGGATCTGGGCGCGGTCGCCGCCCAACTCAACTCACGGCCACGCGAAACGCTCGTCTGGGGTGACCAAACGAGCGTTTCGCCAACTTCTTGCGGTTACTCACTGACTTCACGTGTTGCGACGACTGTTGGGATCCGCCACAGAGGTGGTGCCCATGGGAGAGGACGTCAACGGTGGAGCGGCCGGTATCTACTCCGAGTGTTCGCCCGGGGTGATTATACGCTCTGCCCACGCGCTCAGCTCTTGAGACGCACTGGGCACGATGTTGATGCTCATCGGGTCGGCTCCAGCCGAGACCGGCACGTCCCGGGCCGCGGCACGGAGCTGGCCGTTGAGCAAACGCCCGGTCCACCAGGGCAGATCGGCCCCGCCCACGCCGGTGGTCGGCACGGCCTCATCGGTCGGCGCCGCCGCCGCGACCGGCTCCAGGATCACGACCACCTTGGCCTCTGCCTCGTAGTCGGACACCGCCAGGATCCAGGCGTCGCTGACCGGCATGGGCCCGGGGCTCTCGGACAGGGCGCGGGCGCGCGCGTAGGCCATGACCTCGTTGCCGATCCGGTGCAGCGAAGTGGGCAGGGCCAACTGCTCGACGTCGTCGGGCTCCTCGGCAGCCAGGACCAGGAACGGGATAGTGCGTTCAGCCCGCCGGTCCTCGGCGGGCAGCACGAACGTGGTGAAGTGGCCGGAAGGGGCCCGCCCGGAGCGGGCGGCGGGGGCCGGGCGCAGCAGGCCCTGGATGCCCTCGAGGCCGTCGGCCGTGTCAGAGAAGCGCTCGTTGATTCCCGCTGGCGCCGGGCCGCCGTCGGGCCCCACAGTCAGACCCATCCGCCCGAGCATCCCGGCAATGGTGTCGCGCACCTCGGCCGGGGCCCCGGCCATGCCGTGCTGGGCCAGGATGTGGTCGGCGTCGCTGCGCTGGCGGCCGGTGGGCACCCCTGTGTCCAGCATGAGCAGAGCCCGTTCGTACAGGTCGGTGACGTAGCCGTCCCCGGCCTGTTGGCGGACCTGGCGCAGGGTCTGTTCGGCCTGCTCGGGGGTGTGGCCATGCTCGGCGGCCTGGGCGAGGTAGCGGCGGTGGGCGGCACTGGGCATGAGCGGCTCCTAGGGGGTCATCGGTACGAAGGGGTTGTGCTGGTGCACCGGCCGGGCCGCCGACGCACCCGGCTATTTACTCGCGGCCGGGTCTGTAGCGGGACGCCATCACGTGCACCGCCCCGGCGAAGTGCTCGGCGCTGATCAGCGCCATTGCCGCGCCGGTGCGGCCCATGATCTACTGCGTCCCCTGGACGGCGGCCAGCTTGCGCACCGCCGCCAACTGCACGCTGGCCTTGTACACACTCTAGGTGCCTTATGCCTGATACCCGGCCTGCTGGGCGCGGGAGGGTGACATCAACACCCCAGCCGGGTGCCCCTGCACGGTCAGCCGAACCTGGGCGTCGTATGCCTGGACGTGGGCGACGTACGCACCGAGCCGGTTGCGAAAGACGTGGCTGGTGGGCTTGGGGTCCAGCGGCTCGGACAACGATGTCCTGGATGCGGACACAGCGGGTTTCTCCCATAGGCAAGGCCCAGTGAGTGGCTTACGGGTGGCCAAGCGTCAAAAGGCACCCCGATGTGCAGATAGCGGCTGAAGGGCAAGGCGAGGGTCGCATGTGGGAAAGAAGAGCGATGAGTAGCCTTACTTGACCTTACAAATTATAGTGGGGGTATGGACACATCATCGCTGCATCAGCTCACTGCGGAACAAGAGTTGGCCTGGGTGGGTCTGACTAGCATGATGACGAGACTATCCGCCGCTCTTGACCGCCAACTGCAGCGCGATGCAGACATCAGCTTGTTCCAGTACCAAGTCCTAGCTGCGCTGTCGATGCATCCGCACCACACTCTAAGCATGGGTGATTTGGCAAAAGCAGTTGAAGCGTCGCCATCGCGACTGTCGCATTCGGTTTCCCGCTTAGAACAACATGGCTGGGTTACCCGCACACCAGACCCAACACATGGCCGCAGCATCTTGGCTGCACTAACCAATACGGGCAGAGATAAATTGGTGGCGAACACCCCAGGGCACGTTGCTGCTGTCCGTGCTTTGGTTATTGACTCCCTAACCGAAACCCAGCTCCACCAACTTATACAGATCACCCAGAACATCAACAACGCCTGTTGTTCCAAGAAGTAGGGCAATTTCTGGGGCTAGGATTCGGGATCGGCGGAATGACACAAGCGCTCCCAGTTGTGTTGTTTGGGGGCAGTGGCTCAGGCGTTGCTGAACCGCTGGTTGAAATTTACGACAAGCGCTCTTCGGGATATCAGCTTTTTTCAATCCCGAATTCCTGCTCATCTCTATCAGTTGCTTTCGTGAGTCTCGCAGCATACGCTCCTCAATCTCCGGAGTCTTGCGGACCTGCCCCCTGTGAGGCGGTGGGCACGTGAGGAGCGTTTCCTGGTGTGTCTAAGTACGGGGCAGATCATTCCCTGCAGTGCTCTGGAAAGGAACTCTGCCTGCTCGAGCGCAATGCCGACACCCCACCGCTCGATGACGAACTTTGGAGTACCGAGGAGCAACTTCTTGGCCACATTGCGAGCAAGAGGAAGGCCAGGGCTTGTCGGCCCCTGGGTAGTCTACTAAGGGCTCCAGTCCCGCGCTGCGCATCACTTCAACCGCGGCCTCGTGGTTGTTTCTGCTGGCCTTAGCTCGAAGCCGTTGAGCGCAGTAACGGCATCCCACTGTTCGATTCTTGACCTTGGCGAAAGAAGGCGCGACTTCTGCGCCGCAATTAATGCACTTGCATCGCCATGGTGTTTTGGACCCCGGATAGTCAGTAAGTGGTTTCAGTCCTGCGTTCCGCATCACGTCAGCCGCCGTCTTCGGTTCAACGAGCGTATTCGATCCGGGCGTTAGCTGAGAAGCGCGCTGGCGCGCAGCGCCAGACCGTTCAGCGTTCACGCACTGAGAACACCCTAGCTTCCGAGTTCGTACCTTTAGGAGACGAGGTGCAACCTCCGAACCACACCGCTGGCACCGGCTCGGCCAAGGCTTATCACTACCGGGATAATCTACCAAGGGCTCCAACCCAGCCGCCCTCATTTCCTGCACCGCAAAGTCCGGGTCCACATCATTTCCAGGCCCACGCCAGTTGCATATCCGGCAACCGCCACCTCGGCGAATATCGTTGAACCACGGCGTGATTTCGTGCCCTTGTGCAAGACATCGGCAACGCCAGGGGCGCTTATAACCCGGGAATTCCTCTAACGGCTCCAACCCCGCAGCCTTCGCGAGGTCCCTGGGTGAGCCTTCGCGGTACGGATTGGTATCTGCCGAGGGACGGCTTCGACGGGGGCTCATGCCGAAACTCTACTATCGCTCCCCCAGGACAGCCTTCATCCCAGGCTTGCCTGTGATCGAAGCCGCGCTGTTGCGGAACGGACCCTATACCGCCCTTGGTCAAAGCCCGAGGCGCTCCAGCAAGGGTGCGCGCGCTAGCTGTCGACCCTACGGCACCCCATGACGGGCTTCCTTCTACCTCAAGTGTCACTCATGCGCTAGGAGGAAGCCCGCCCTTGCGGCGTGAGCACTCGCTTTGCTGCCGTGTCCCACAGTTGCTGAATGAGGGCCAGGCCCTCCCGCGCCTTCATTGCCTACTACGGACTCTACCGCGCCCTAGCCGGCGCCACCGACACCTGAGCAGCGCCTGCTGCGTGTGCTCCTGGACGACGCCGGGAGACCCTCGAATACGCCTTGGCCGAGCGCCTGGCCCGGTACTCCGAGAGCATGCTGACTGATGCTGTGCCCCGTAGTCTGCTGGCCATGGGCACCATCGCGCTGGCCGCACTCGCCACCCAAGTGCGCGGGTGGGACCTGGACATCCGGTTCGGTCACCTCCCCGCTGATTTGCTGCGCTTCCCCAAGGCGCACCTCAAGTTGTTGTCTGAACAACGAAGTTCGCGCCGTGCCAGGCTGGCACGAATCGCTTGCCGCGCACACCTTCTTTTGCTGATTCCGGACGTGTCGCATAGCGTTCAACGCGGACCCTTAGCGTGACATTACAGCAAGGAAGATCCAACCCGCCTTCCCCCGGTACTGCAAGGACAAACATAATGACTTTCCCCAGAAGACTGAACCCGTACCACAGCGTATTCCTGCCTTTCACCGCCACGATGGCGCTTGCCATTACCGCCTGCGGCGCAGGCAGCGCCGGACCGACCCAGGGCGGGGAGCCCTCCCCGACCTCAGGGGAATCACCTTCTCAGGCTCCCACGGCCAGCGCCACAGAAGAAGGTCCCGCACTCGCCTTCACCCTTCCTACGGACTGCGCGGCAGCGGGAGCCGACGAGATCGCCCTGGCCTATCTGCCCGAGGACGCAGAGCAGATTAGCGAGGACGTGCAGGAAGGCGAGGTGCGATGCCCCTTCGGTAGCCGCAGCGGGCAGACGGGGGTCAACCTGGTCTACTCCGAGGGCTTCACCCTGGCCGACATGCCCGACATCGAAGACAACTATGAAACCGTCGCGGAGATGCGTGACGTCGACCTTCACATGACCGACCGGGTGAGCACCTTGGGTGGAGTTCTGGAGACCATGGACATGGGGGATGTCCAGGAGGGGCGCGGGATCCGTCTCCACCTTCCAGGGGGCCTGTTGATTTCCGCCGTCTCCGTCGGGGGCACTCTCGAACAGGCTTTGTCTGCAGAAGAGCTAGACGAGATCCTCGCCGAGGCGGCCGAGGCACTCGTGTAGCCGTCTCCTTATAGCCCAGCGGCCGGTGCCACCGCTCCCGCGCAGGTCCAGGAACCGGGTGCGCACCGTTGGCGGTGTTTACCGCGGCCGTGCGTGAGTGCACCGTAGATCGGGTGTTCGGCGTGCCGGACGAGGTGCTCCAGAACTGGGGGGGCGGCTGGCGTGCTTAGCTCAACGCGGGTCCTCCCCGGTGGCCGATCCGGACGCCAGCCGTGACTGCGTCCGAGGACCACAAACCCCGTTTCGGCGGGGCTCCTGCTCCCACGGCAGAACGGGCGAACAGGAAGCAGCCCGGGCGCCGAGCGCGATTCCTGCGGCCAGTAGTCTGCCGTCGCACACGTGACGGAAACGAGGTAAGACGGCCCGGACGGCGAAGGCACGGCTGTGGAGGCGCGGAACGGTCCCCACGAGGACGACACCGGTGCGGAGAGCGCCGCGACAGATCCGGCTGAGCTGGTCCTGTGCGGGGAGCTGGGTCCCCCCTGCTGCTACCTACGCGCATCGGCGCTGGGCCCTGCTGGTGGACCTGCCCGCGGTCCCGGTCACGTGTTCCCACAGCAGTCGTCGCACGCACGGCCATCCACTCGTCGGGTCAGTGGCGTATAGGTATCGACCGAGCTGCGGGCTCTTGTGACGGTCCACGCAGTAGCACGTGGTGTGGGCCGGCCACTCCATGGCCGGTCCACACCACGTCAGTGTGCCCCAAAGTGCCTGTCGTTCAGGTGCTCGCGCACCTGCTCGGCTATGGGCTGCAGGGTGGTGGAAGCGGAGGCCTCCCACAGGCATCCACCGAGAACCTCGCCCCGGTGGCGGTGGACGCATCGGGCGCCTGGGGTCTCTGCGTGGGGCCCTTGCATCATGATGAACCGGGGGAAGTGCAGGGGCTCAGCCCCTTCTTCTTCCGCAGCCCGTTCGATGCTCAGGGCCTGGCGGTAGGCCGCGGTGGGCAGGGCGAGGGTGGTTCCGTTCACCCCGAGGCGCCGGTTCTGCCAATCCCTCCCGTCCTTGGAGAGGGTGGTGTGCGGTGGAAGGAATGGCGTGAGCGCGTTCCTGATGGTGGCGCGCACCAGCTCCATGGAGGCCTTGGTCTCCTCGTGGTTGTACGTGCGGCTCCTGGTGAGCGCTTGCATGACGGTGATCCAGGTTGCGTGGCTCTCCTCATCGAGTGTGAAGACACCGGATCCCGTCTGAGGGTCGGTGACGGTGTAGTCGAGTTTCGGTGCCATGTGGCCCTCCAGCCTGATTCTTGGGTCAGGTGGTGTGGTGGTAGAGGCGTTCGAGGAAGTGCCGGTCGCCTTCGTCGTCGTCTGCGCTGTGGCTGACCAACCACGTCCGCGCGCTGTCCTCACAGCCGAGCGCGAAGAGGAGGGAGGCGAGGGCGTCCACCTCCGAGCAGGTGAGCCGGGCCGCGAGTTCGTCCGCGAGGTCCCCTTCGGAGAAGGTGAGCACGAAGGTTTCGAGGAGAGACGCGGGGACGAGGACGAGGTGGGAGTCCTGGACCTGGAGCGGAGTGCCTACTCCCTGGTCATCGATCCAGAACAGCAGGTCACCGTCCTCTTCGATGCTGCCGTTGTCGTGGGCGCCGATGTGGTGTTCGGGGAGGAAGCAGGACTCGCTGGGCTCATCGGAGTTGGGAGGGGTGAATGTTGCCTTGCAGCCGGGGATGCCCACGGCGTAGGTCTCGGTGACGGTGAAGGCCGTCCGAGCCCGGTGGCCGAGCGGGTGGGTGGTGTTCCGGCAGGGACCGTAGATGAGGCTGGTGGGGGTGTAGGGGTGAGGTGTGGGGCTGGTGCGTAGGGAGGCGATGGCGGCCGACTGGGTGGGGTGGGGGCCGGTGAGGTCACCTGCTGCCACCAGGGTGTAGTCGATGGACTCGTAGAGGCCGTTGTTGTCGATGGTGGCCTGCGGAGTGCGTTCGGCGCGGGCGGCGCGTCCGTACCAACCGGGAGCCGGTGTCATGACTGGTCCTTGGGAGAGTTGGGGTGGGAGAGGAGGCACGCGGAAGCCGGGGCGTCCTGCATGCGAGGCAGCGGACCTTCGGCGCCAGCAGTGCAGACGAGTAATGCGTGGTGGCACGCGACGGTGGCGCGACTGGCGACGGTCTTGCGCAGGTGTAGGTCCAGGTACTGGACACAGGCGTAAGCGCTCTTCGTCCTCTCGCCCTGCCTCCACAGCACCTCCCACACGGCCGTGCCGTGGCAGGTGATGTCGGGGTAGTTACTCCATGGGGCGGTGCAGTAGTACATGGAGCGCTCCTCATGAGGGGTGGACCGCTCAGGAGCGATCCACCGTTGTGGCATCAGGGCAGGCCAATGGCCAGAGACCGCTCCTTGCCACCGCCCAGGGCGATGACGATGGTGAGCGGCTGGTGGGTGGTGGCGTCGGGGTGGGTGAAGGCCGCCATACCGTGGGGGAGGCCGGTGCGCTTGCTGTGCTTCTCGGCGCGGTCCGCGAGGGCGTCGCAGACCGCGTTGAGGAGATCGAGGAGGCGTTGTGCCTGGCCTTCGTCCTCGTCACCCGTGCTCACGCACCTGCGCCACGCCTCGCGGGAGAGCGTCACCTGCCATCCCTGGAGGCCGGCCTCCTCGGTGACCTCTCCAGATACCAGGACAGGGCCCTCGTGCTCGGGGCGCAGATGCTCGGTGATGTAGGTGGCGTACTCCTGGGAGGTCAAGAAGGACCACCTTTCCGGTCGGTCCGCGATGGCAGCAGAGAGGGCCTTGATGTCGACGAGTTCCGCCGGGTAGTAGGAGCTGCTGCGGACACGCCGGTAGTTCCTGATGGGAGTGGATTCAGGCTCTCCCAGACGGCGGACGCGGCTGATATGACCCTCGCCGGTGATGCCGGTGACGACGGTGAGGTCGTATTTGTGGGGCCCGGCGCCGAGGGTGCCGTCGGTGAGGGTGATGGGAGGCTGGTGGTGGATGATCGCGAGGTCGCCGCGCTTGACGAGGGCGAGGTCGCGGGGGCGTTTGGGGCGAGCGGGTAGCTGCATGGGTTCTCCGATCGAATTCCCGTCCATAACCTTACAAATCTGACATTTGTAAGGTTATGGACGGAGGTGGTGTGCGGCGACGGCTTCAGGGGCAGGCGGGTGGAGGTGTGCGCCTCCGCCCGCCCCGGGTTCAGCTCTTGCGGTACGCCTCGTACCAAAGGGCGAGCCGCTCCAGTGCCCACTCTCGCTCGGTCCGGTCATCCCACGCCTCGACGACGAGGGTGCCTTCGGTGTTGCGGGCGATGGCGTACACGCCGCGGGCGTCGTCCAGGATGCAGACGATGGCGTAGGGGGCGTTGCCCATGGGGACCCCTTCTGGGCCCCACAGCTCTACGACCTCCCACCCTCCCGAGAGGGCGCGGGACCAGTCGTAGCCCACATGTTCGATGGGGCAGGGCAAGGGTGGCAGGGCGGGGTCGGTCAGCTTGGCCAAGGAGTGCCCTTTTCGTGAAGTGGTGGGTGGGGCGGCTTGGCCACCCCACCCCATGAACGGTCAGCTCTCGTCGGGGCGCATGATCGTCAGCACGTGTTCACCGGAGTCGCCCGGGCCGAGGACGCAGAGGAGCCACAGCGGTTCCGCACCCTCCTCCCCGCGCCGCACGCACATGTAGCGGATGTGGGCGCGAAGGCCGTCGGAGGCCACCTTGATGGCGCGCATCGCCTGCCGCAACAACTCGCGCAGACGCTCCTGCTCGGACTGTCCGGGGCCGTCCCCTTCCTCCCATCGCACAGATTCCTCCCAGGCGCCCCGGGTGATCGCGATCGAGATGGTGAACCCGCTGGCGGTGGCGATGTCCTCGGGGACCGCGATCAGCTCCCCGTCCTTGATCAGGTCGGCACGCGTCGCCCCGACGATGACCGGGGCGCCCTCGAACGGGTTGCGGGGGGCTCCGGGGGCGGGGGTGGAGTGGCCGAGGAAGAGCCAGCTCGTGTGTTTCCCGGCGTCGTTAGCCAAGGGGATGGCTCCGACCGTCTGCGCGTCGTCGCGCACACGCGGGTCGCCCACCCGCATCAGCGCGAGCGTGCGGTCGACGGCGTGGGCGAAGGCCATCGGCGTCTCTTCCAGAACGGTGAAGCTCTCGGGAATCTGCTCATCGTCGTTGGCGAACTTCCTGCGCAGCATCTGGTGGGCAGTGGCGGCGTCGGTGTGCTCGACTACCGAGTAGAAAGGTGTGGCTTGCACGAAAGTCCTCCAAAGAACTTTACAACACTTACATTGGTAAAGTTATGACGTGTGTGCGGAACTGGCGTCTGGAGAGGGCTGGCTTGGACGGTGTGATAGGCCTCCACCGCTCTACCGCTGCCATGATGCGAACCATCAGCAACAGGAGGAGTGGACGTGACGGTGGAGGAGACGAGCCAACCCGATCCGGACGCCGAGTACTGGACGATCAACGACATCGCCGCCTACTGGGGGATCAAGCCACAGACGGTGCGCTGGTACAGGGCGCGACCAAACGGCTACCTACCCCCGCAGGACGACTACTTCGGCAGGACCCCTGTGTGGAAGCCGAAGACCGTCATCGACTTCCAACGAGCCGGGCAGGGAAAACGCACCGATCTCGAAGACGAAGGGTCAGACAAGCCGAGAAAAACATGAATGAGGGCCTAAGCGTCTCCCCTCGCTTCCGTCGCCCTGTCGCAGGTGACCGCCCACCGACAACCGTAGGCGGCATGGTTGTTCGTGCAGACTGTCCACGCCTGTGCATACTGGGCTGGGGTCCCGGAACGGCAGAAAGCGTCGTGCCTGATTGGGTCCAAGTCATCACCTTGGGCCAAGCCGCAGGCGTACTGGTGGCCATTACCGCTTTTACCATCACCCTGTGGAAGGTCGTGCCGTGGATGCGCAAGGTTGAGCACGCGATTGACAGCCTCGTTCAACGCCAAGGTGACGGTGAATGCTACGGGTGACGACGTGCTAGCCGTCAACGATGTTGCCAGGCGGCGCGCGATCGCCCCGTCCCAGAGGGCCGCCGTAGAGCGGAACCCCCATCACTCCTCCTTGGTAGGTCGTCGTTCCTGTCCGTCCGGGGCCGCCCACTCCACAATCACACCTAACTCCTGGTGGGCGGTGGCGAGCAGTCCGTGCCACTGGTACGACTTCATGGACCGTAAATTCTGGCCGTCATGTGTGAGGGAGTGGCCGTCTATAGTTGTCACGACCAATCGGGTCGGGGGCGGCATAGGCCCCTTGACCTCCGATTAGGTGGCCTACTGGGAACGCAACTTTGTGGAGCGGGCGACCAATCTGATCAAGCGGAATTGGGCGGTCGCGACCCGTTATCTTGGACGGGACCATGCGGGTGGCCTCGATCCGGACCGATTCAAAAACAGTGCACAGGTGGGGCCGCTACGTATCGTGGGCCTAGGTGTGCTGGTACAACACTGAGCGCCACACATGCCCCGAGGCGGGCGTACGCCCGCCCTGACCTGGGCCGAGGACACTTTTGCCGTGCACCGCGTCGTTGCGGCCCAGGCGCTTCTCCTGCTGGTGATCGGTGCTGACCGTACCATCGGCAAGGATGGCATTCGCCCACAATCTGTCCTACCTAGTACCCGAGCTGAACGGGAGCAGCGGTTAAGCGGCCCTCCCGCTACGGGGTCGACGCTACCGCGTATACCTCGCCCCGACCCGTCCAAAGTTCCTGGACATCGCACGCGATGGAGTGAGGCACTACCTGCGCCCATTCACGGGGCGGTGTGGGCGTCCAATGTACTGCCAGGTAGGTGGGGTGTTGCGGCTCTCGGAATTTACTTCCGTTCCGCCCTGGACTCATACTGGACCAGGTATGGACATGACCTTCTATACAGAAGGTGTCATACACCAGAAGGAGAGCTATGGACGGGACTGCCGGATCCCCCGGTGCTGAGCGCAAGAACCGGGCAGTATTCGATGCGCTGGCCGCAGCGGATATCACACGGTTGGCTCGCGGCAAGGTGACCGAAACAGAGGAGGTGGACCGTATCCGCAGCCGGTACCTGCCCCACGATCGATCCCACTCTTTGACAGATAAGGAGTTCGACCGTCTCTTCCTGGAGTGCCGTTACACAGCCTTCCGGCTGGAGACACTTCAGGTCTACGACGTCGGCTACGAGAGGGAGGCGTTTGCGGCGTTCCTGGCTGATGGCGAGCTTGCTGCGTCCGACTCTCAACTGGAGTGGAACCGCATCATCAGCCGCGGCCCTCTTTTCCATCGCGTTCACGTGGTCACCGAACCCCTCACCGATTACGTGCGCTTCGAGTGCGTCTGTGCCTACCGCCACAACGTCCAAGCGGGCGAGGACGTCCGTATCCTGCCCACCCGGAAAGGCACCTGGCCCGAGGGCATTCCCCAGTACGACTACTGGCTGTTCGACTCCCAGTACCTGGTTCGGATGCACTACACCACCGATGGCACCATGCTCGCCCCTGAGCTGATCACGGACCCCCATCAAATCGTGACCGCCAACGTGGTGCGAGACCGGGCACTACACCGCGCTGTCCCCTTCAGCGACTACGACCGGCGGTTTGATGTCCGCATGCGCCCTCACTTCTTTGACGTATGAGCTGCGTCGCTCCTGGCCTGCTCCCATCAGCATGCCTGGCCACGCCCATCAGCTGGAGGGGCTCAGCGGCCCTGGTGAGAAAGACTCGCCGGTCGTCGACCTCGGCGATGATCACCTCGATCCGCTAAAGGGCCACGATGTTTCCGGTGTGTTCGGCCGCCGCGGTGTGGGACAGGTCAGATGTGAAATCCGTTGTCTGCGAGGACCTGGTCGGCCAAGGTCAGGGTGGTCTCCCGGGTTTGAGAATTCACGTGCCGCGGGTCGTACCAGATGAGGCTGTAGAAGAGGTCGGAGACGGTGTACACCGCGGTGTTGTCGCCGGGGTGGCGGCGCTCCTTGTGGTGTTCGTGCCACCAGGCGCACACCAGGTCGACGTCGTGGGCTCCGCCGACGTCAACGAACAGTGCCTTGTCCTCGGTCAGGGCGCCCATATGCCACCAGTTCCCCCAGTTGCGAGCGTCTCCGATCAGGGCCAGGTGCCAGGTGTGCCCGTGCTGGGCCGCCTGATGGACCAGGGCCCAGGCCATGAGGGGGCAGGCGCCGGAGCGAAACCACTCGATCGTCTGCGTGGTGATCCGGTGAGGGGACACGTCCGTGGTGAACTGGCCGTAGGTGAGTCTGACCGGGGCCGCAGAATTAAGCGCAGGGATAGCCGCTTCGGCCGGCGTAGAGTCCATCAGATCACCTGTGATTGTTCGGCGCGGCGGTGACGTTCATGCTCGGCCAGAGTGCGAATGCGACGGTCCACGGCCCGCACCGACAGGCCGGGGTGGCGAGCTTGCAGGGTTGCGCGCAAACAGGTGTTCCACGCGGAGTTGGTGGTCAGCTCGTACAGATGCTCAGCACCCCGGAGCAGTCGCTGCACCAGGTCGGGCAGGTCCGCAGCGTGGTCGGCCATCGCGGTCAGGCGCGCCCACACCTGCGGCTCGTGGCCGTAGGCCGACCGGTAGGTGCTGCGCTCACGTGCGATACCCACGCGGGCACGCTCCAGGGCGTCTGCGCTGGGAGGCAGATCCAGTGTTTCGTGGAGGCAGGCCAAGGCTGCGGCGCGGGCCGCAGGGTCCAAGTCAGGGCAGGTGGCCAACGCGTCAAGGGCACGGGCCAGTTCGGTGGCGGTAGGCGCCGTGGGTGCAGGCATGGCGGTGATCCTTTCAGCGCAGGGCAGTGTGGTGTTCGTCCAAGCCACAGGCAACTTCGGCCAGACGCAAGGTGAACTTGTTGGCGTAGTCGATGTGACCGAGCGCGGTTGACTCCACCTCACGCACCCTCTCAGCGGTGATCTCGGCCAGACCGCGGCGGGCGCGTTCGGTGTTGACCGCTGCGGTGAGCATGTCGCGTTCGTCGAACACCCACCTAGGGTGGGCCTCCTCGCCCCGCTGGTGCAGGTCCGTGCGGTGGGCCCGTCGGGGGTGGGCGTGGGTGAGCAGGGCACGTAGGCGCTCGTGGACCTGCGTCAGTTCGGTGTACATGCGCTCTTCTCGGTCGTGTGCTAGCGAAGCAGGTGTGCGGTCATTCGGGCGATGGTGGGCTGGAGAGCGGCGGAAGTGACCATTTGCCGTTGCTGGTATTGCTCCAGCCACCACCGCCCTGTGTCAACGCGCATGCGCACGATCCAGGGCGCATAACAGGAGTACCCGCCGAGGGGGGCCAGGCGCACCTTGCCGATCAAAGGTGTCGGCGCGTCCACGACGAACCACAGGTCGTCAGTGCCGGGCATCGGTACCGGACGGGTACTCGGAAGGCTGCGGAGCAGGCGGTGAACATGCTCGGCCACGTCCCGACGACACTGCTCTTGAAGAGCACGTTGCTGGTTCGGTGAACGTAGAGCCCCTGCCTCCTCCTGCCGGTAATGATCGAACAACGGTGCTTGCAGATTGGGCGTGCTGGGGGCCACGGATGCTTCGGACAGCCGGTCCCGGAGTTCTGGTTCGGTGAGCGGGGTCTCACCGAGCCGCTTGAAGGTGCGACGGTCAAGTTGGTGATACTCGTTCAGGATCCAAACGGTCCGTTGCTTCGCCTCGTCTGCGGTCTGGCCCACGTATCCCATGCGACAGGTGCTGCGCAGGTTCTCGGGGAAGGACTGGGCTGGCGCACGATACAGCTCCCACCCAGCCACAGTGCCCTGGGTCAGATGAAAGGTCTCCCCCCACCAGGAGCACTCCCAGGTGTGGTGCGCGGTTTGCACCCAGACGGGCGCTTGCAGAGGTTGATTGGCGAAGCGCTCGGACGGCTCTCGGCAGTGAATCACCGTGAGGCCTCACGCATCTCGGCATGGAGCCAGGACAGGGTCGTTGGGGTCGACACCATTGGCGATGGCCATCTCCCTGTAGGAGTTGTAGAGTTCGGCGCCGCCGGTGTCCAGGGTGTCAGGGTCCACCGGATTCAAGCGCACGGCGAGGTTGTGCTCGGCTCCGCGCAGCAAAAACCCCACACAGGTCTGGACATGCTCCTTGCCGCTGGTGTGGCAGCCGAAGAGGCGCTCGGACATGTTGTAGGCGGTGCGAGCAGAGCGGCGAAACGCCTCAACGGGGAACGCCCCCGCCTCAGTGTCCCGGCGCCAGGGACAGTCCCCGCAGATCTTCCTGCGGGAGTGATTATCGGCTTCCATAGAGAGGACCCGGTAGTCATCACTGCAAAGATGTGCGCCTTGGACTTTGGCGGGCGTTCTGGCTGTCATGGATGTGTTTCTCCTATCGCTGGTGGGGATTGGGCGGCAACAGGACTTCACCTCTGCGGCGTTGGAGGGGCGTCGTGGGAAATTAGCTCAGCGATGTGGGGCCAGAGTAGGCGGATCGTCTGCTCCAGTTGGGCGCGCTGGAAGTCCACGAGAACGCTGCGGGGCTGCTGTTCCTCAGGGGCAACGATCCGGTCCATGATGGCTTTAACCTGGGCCTCGGTAGGGCGGGTCATGGTGGCTCCGTTCGAGACATGTGGTCAGTTACGAGGACGGCGCTCGATCTGGTCGAGTAGTGCAGCAACATCGGAAGACCCTGCCCCTGCCGCAGCCAGAGCGTCGTGCCAGAGTGCGGGCAGCCACCCACGGGCCAGGCCGTCGTTGAGGATCCGCCCCAACCAAGCCGTTTCCAGTTCGTCGTAGGTGCACAACTCCTGCTCCACAGCCCAGTCCCGCAGGTGTCGTGAGGGGTCATCGGGAGAGCCGGGGATCTTGGCGGCGCCGATCGCGAGTTCAACCAGGTGCAGGGCCAGTACGGTTCCGGGTGTAGAAGCGGCGTTACCGGACCGGGCGACCTCATCGAGCAGGCGGCCAAGTGCAGCCGGGTCGCCGGTGTCCTGGGCACGGTGGAGTTCCGTTCTGATCTGGTGGCTCCATGCCTGCATAAGGGGGTCAGCGACGACGTCGCGGGGGTCGGTGTCCATGGGCTCGCCCTTCTGGCCGCCTGAGGCGTCGGCCTGCCTTATGGCTTGTCTACTCTTGACCGGCGCGGTGAACATGAGCGTGTCCGCCGCTTTCGCGGCTTGCTGGAGCTCAGTGGAGGTCATCGGGTTGTTGTAGCTGTACAGATGGGTGATGAGCACCGTGGCTGACCCGTGGGTGACCAGGTTCAGGTAGAAGTCCTCGGGCACCTGGCCCTCGAAGGTAAGGGGAGGACCAGAGGTGGGGACGCAGTGCACCCGCACTCCGTAGCGGTCCTCTGCACGGACCGGTTCGATGTGGAAGCTCTCCTGCGTCTGGGACCCGGTCAGCGGCACGAGCGGGATGGGCAACCACACCCCTGCGGAGGAGCGACCGAGGATGATCGCCTCCATCGAGGGGTTGAGGATCAGGGTTGGTATCGCGCCGGGAGTGGCTGCGGGCAGCAGAGAATCCAGGGCGTAGGTGCTCCACTGACGCGCCGGGAGCAGGCCAGGATCGCTCCATCCTGCATCTCGGCAGTAGGGGTGGTAGAGCGCCGCTTGGACCTGGGGGCCGAACACGTCGAAGACCAACGAAGGACGCGGACCTTCCATGAGGGTCTTGCCGCAGTGCTGGCAGTCCCATAGGTGCAAGCGTTTGAGGACCCGGGTGAGGGAGATGCGCTGGCCGTCGATACCAGCGATGGTCACGTCGGTCTGCTGGAGGGGCACAAGAACTCCTGGTGGTTTCACGGCGGAAAAGATCAGGCGCGCGGGTTGCTGTCCCCAGGGCCAGGGGAGAGCACCATCTTCTTTGTTCTGAACAGATAGGCCGCGCTCAGGGCTGCACCGACCAGGAGAACCAGGACGCCGGGCCAGTACAAGGAGGAGAAGGAAGCCCCGAACATCAGCCCGATACCGCAGGCGATGAGCACCGGCGGCCAGAACCGTAGCCAGAACGGACCAAGGGCGGAAGCGGAGTCAGCTGCCTTGCGCTGCAGGGCCCCTAGCTCTCCGATCTGGAACATGATCAGTTCGGCCATAGCCGCGTCCAGCGAGGCCTGCTCCAGCACACGCAGGGCGTAGTGCTCAGGGATGTCAAGGTCGGGGTGGGCGGCAAGGTCGCGGGCGGCCTCACCCAAGGTGAGGTCGCCGGAGACGAGCCGCTCGCGTAGGTGCTGCAGCTCCTCGATGAGGGACATGGTGTTTCTCCCGGATGTTCACGGTTGGGGGTGCATCGGGCCCTGTGCGCCGCGCAGGATGTGGCAAGCGGGGGCTGATGGTTCTGGTGTTCCTGTGTACTTAGTCAGGTGGTGGGGGCGTAGCCGTTTTTGATCCTGGTGCCGTCAGGGCGTATCCCGGTGGGCAACAAGGAGGAGGCCTTGATGGAGCGTTTTCGTTTGCCGTTCGTATCGGTGACGGTGACCTTCTCCCCACCGTCATACTCGGCCACGACGAGGGTGATGCTGTCGCGTGGGGCCAGGGAGACGAACTCGCGGCCTGCGTAGATGTGGGGGTTGGTCGGGGAGATGGGGGTGATCGTGGCCCGGATCTTCATGGCATCGAGCAGGGTGCGCACGAGATTAAGGCCTTCCTCCTCACTGTCAGGCAAGCGGACGGACACCGATTCCTTGTCTATTCCGTCCTCGGTCGCGGTCGCGGTAATCGCTCCGTTGGCGATCTCCAACCGGTCATCGTCAGGATCGACGTAGGTGTAGCTCATAGGGGCCTCGGTTCGATGTGTCGTTGATGCGTACGGAGGGGAGGTATTCGCGCTGAGGCATCGGTTTGGATGGATGAAAAAACGCAGGTCCCGGCAGGGAGTCAGGGCGGGACGTTGGGGTTAACGCCGTTGGCGATGGCCATCTCCCGGTAGGAGTGGTACAGCTCGATGCTGTCGGTGTCCAGGGTGTCAGGATCCACCGGGTTCAAGCGCACGGCGAAGTTGTGCTGGGCGCCGCGCAGCAGAAACCCGGCACAGGCTTGGTCATGGTCCTTGCCACTGGTGTGGCAGCCGAAGCGGTGCTGGGACAGGTTGTAGGCGGTGTGGGCCAAGTACCGGAACGCCTGGACAGGAAACATGCCCACCTCGGTGTCCCGGCGCTAGCGGCAGTCACGACCAGCTTGCCGTTCTTCATTTGTCCTCGGGGCCAGAGGAGGGCTTCCTCTTCTTGCTCGCGATTAGGTAGGCCACGATCAAGGCCGCGCCGACCAGGGTGATGATTAGGCCAGGCCACCACAGCCTGGTGAAGGCCGAGCCGAACATCAGGCCGATCCCGAAGGCGAGCACGGTCTGGGGCCAGAACCGCAGCCAGAGCGGAACGGGGCGGGTTGGGGTGTGGGTCACGGGTGCAGCTCCTCGTGGGCTTGGGGTCCGGGTGTCCTGTTCCGATGAACCAAGACAGGCGACCCGGTGGTTTGCCGATCGGAGTGGAAGGCGGCAGTCCCGCGTCCCACTCCGACAGGACAGAACTGGTTCTTGTCTCACTCAATCGGGCCACTTCCGGCAGCCGCCAGGACATCGAGCGGCACTAGCTTCCCGATTGACCGAGATCGTCAGCGCACCTGACCTCGTTGACCGGGACTTTCCTCAGTTGAGTGAGACGGGACAGCCGTCGCGTGGTTGGAAGCTGAGCGTCCGGTAAGCAGCGAATAGCCGGTGCGGCGGGTGCGGCCGTCCGTGTGCAGCTTGCGCAGGGAGACCCAGCGTTGACGCCGCGGCGTCGTGGTGTTCTCAACCCATGCTGAAGGCCCCAAGTAGTAGTCATGGTCGATGTTCAATACGCGGATGGTGGTCTTGCTGGTGTTGGAGGCGTAGTGCTGGCCGATCGCGACGGGGGTGGCGTCGGGCGCGGTAGGGGGCATCGTGGGGCTCCAAGTGTGCTCGGATCGGCGGCCTTCGTATGCGTGCGGAGACCGGGGCCGGGTTTGGCCTCTTAGTCTGCCGCCTCAGGGGTGCTCGCAGGGCGGTTCCGGTGGTGTGTGGCTTCGAATCGCATGCCTCACCGGGCGAACCCTCAACTTCCGATAATGGACCTTATCGAAAGTTGGTCTGTAAGTTCTAGTTCCAAATGAAACTAGAAGGCTTCCGCTATCAGATGGAAGTATTGCTAGAGTGTGGGGATGGATACCGAACCCACCACGGCGGCCCCGGCCCTGTCCGGGGACCAGTGCGGCCTCTCTCAATGCCGACGCCCCCTTCCGGCCCGCACCGGCAGGGGCCCACGCTACGAGTACTGTCCTGACCGCACCTGGGATTACGACGGCAAGACCCTCACCTGCCGCGAACTGGGCGACGCCGAGAAGAAGTGGACTACCGTGTTCGGCCGCGCGCCCGCCGACACCGTCCTGACTGACCTACGCGCGGCCGTGGCCACCGCCGGCGAGCCCCTAGGACAGCTAGCCGCGGTCCTGGAGCGGGTACGCACCGAAGTGGGCCAGCACGCCGACGCCGCCCTGACCGAGGCCGCGCAGGCCCGCGCGGCCGCCGCAGACGCCGAGGGCCGCGCCCAGAGCGCCGCAGCCGAGACCGCGACGGCCCAGCGCGCCCGCCAGGCGGCCGAAGAAGACCAGCGCGCGGCCGAGCAGCGCGCCCGCGAGGCCGAAGGCGTCGCCGACCGCGCCCAGCGCGCCGCAGCGGCTGATCGGGAGGGCGCCGCGGTGGCGCGTGGCGCCGCTGAGCGCCTGGAGGAGGAGAACGAACGCCTGCGCGCCGCGGCCGACACCGCCTCCGGTAAGGCCAACGCCGCAGCGGCCCGCGCTGAGCGCGCCGAGGCCCAGCACCAAGCTGCGGCTGAGGAGCGCGACCGGCTCCGCGCCCAGCTGGAGACCGAACGGGGGGAGTGGACCATCGAGCGCACCCGCCTGACCGAGCAGATGAACCGGCTCAGCACCGACTACGCCGTGCGCTTGGACGAACTCCAGCAGGCCCACACCGACGCCCAAGAGCGCACCGCACGGGACCACGCCGCGCAACTCGCCGACCTCCAGCGCCAGGCAGGACGCGCTGAGGTGCTGGCCGAACGGATCGGTGATCTGGAAGGCCAGCTCCGAGCGGAGCAGGACCGCGACCGCGACCAAGAGCAGGCTTCCACCGAGGTACGGCACGGACTGGAGGCGATGCTGCGCCAGCTCCGCGAGGAGCCGCATGCTCCGCAGGAGAACCTGGTCGATTTGGTCGTGCGAGCGCTGCGGTTCGCGCAGACGCCGGAGGTACGCAAGGCCGCTCATGCCCTGGTGGACATCGACGACCGGGTGGTGGGCGTGTGCAACGTGGCCGTCGACCACCATGACGGCCTCATTCCTGACGGACACCTGCCCACGAGCGTGCTCGACCGCCTGGAGCGAGCCGGGCTCACCGAGGAGAAGGAGTTGCGCCGCGTCACCGCTCTGGCTCGGGAGGCACTGCCCGTGGCCACCGCGATGGCCATCCGCAACAACCACCCCCTGACCTGAACCCGGCAGGAACCCTGCACCAGAAGTCCCGACGTCCTCCTGGCGCACGCCGCCTCGACGCACCTTTGGAAACGAAGACCATCGTGCCACCGAACCCTCGCGAACAGCCACAACGCTCAAAGAGTCTGCTCGCCTACGCCTTGGACGCCATCGACGACGGCACCTTGCACCGTGTCAAGGCTGTTGGTGTCGTCTCGGGTGTGGTGGTCGCCTGCGTGCTCGGTATCCCAGTTGGTTCTGCCTATTGTGTGCATCTGCGCTCCGACGGCGTCGCCGGGCGCGTCCAAACGCAGTTCGCAGGAGACATCATTTGAACGTCGTGTTCTACTACGTGCTCTACGGAGCGCTGATCAAGCCCTGGCTCCGCCACGGGAAGAACATGGACCGCTCCGACATCCCCGTCGCGATTGTTCGGCGTTTCGGTGAGCTAGCCATGGGGGAGCGGCGGTCCGCCGCTCCCCCTAGGGGCGCTTCCTCATCAGGAGGGAGTGGCCCTTCGTCGTGTCCGGGCCAGATATCTGGAGATGCCGTGTGTACGGCATGCCGTACACACGGCGCGTTCCATACGTTGGCTATACCGTGCGAGGTTCGACGGGCGCGTCGATCCCGCCGTTCTGCCAGGCTCGAAACAGGCGCGCCAAGCGCACGTCTTCAGGGCTTTCTCCGACGAACTCGGCGAACTGCTTCTCGGAGACCAGGATGGCTTCCCCCAGCAGATCACCCATGGCGTCCTCCAGAGCAGAGGTGCCCAGTTCGTATTCCCCTTCCTCCTGGAGCCGGTTGTGGATGACGTCGTGGGCGTCCTGCATGAACCCGTCCCCGATGAAGACGTAATGGCCCTCGGGCATCAAGTTCCACAAGCCACCAGCAGCGTGAATCTCCGCCGAGTCGTACTCGGCCACGACCCTGCCTGTCAATACCTCGGTGAAACGCACGCCTCGTTCTGTGCTGCGTTCGGACACCGCGGTCTTGCCGGTTCGCTTCTCCTCTTCCCTGATCATGTCCAGCGTGCCCTTGGCGTAGGCAAGGGTTCGGCGTACTTCGTTGGTCACGTCCTCTTTGAGGATGTCGAGGAAGTCCTGCGGATTCTGAGCGGTCTGGTCTTGCATGTGTCCTCCGAAGAGCTCGTCTGCCAACGCCAGAATGGCGTGTTCTTCGTGGGTGTGCTCAGACAATGCTTGAAGCGAGGGCCGAAGATCAGCGTGCATCGCTGTTGAGGACGCCTGCGACACCAGCTCCGACACTGACTCGTACTCCTTCACCTGCCACGGACGCGGTGTCGTGGTGACTGTCCCGGTATGCGGTGGTGGGTCCGGCTTGGGACAGGCACGTAGCGGCGGCGCGCGGGGAAGCGTCGTGGGAACGGCGCATGTGCGGGATCCAAGCGGTGGCGCGGACCTGGGTGGCCTGGTCGGGGCTCAGCGGGGGCTCCTCTCGGGGTGTGGCCCTGCGGGGCTGATGGTGTCCAACTCTCAGGGGATGGTGTGGGTCAGAGCGGGAGTGCGGGCTGTTCCCAGGCGGGTTCGGCCGGGGGCGGAGGCGGGGCGGTCGCGCGGCGGGGCGCTGTCCGGCAGGTACAGGCGCAGTCCCGAGGCGGCGTCCACACCCGGTAGTGGGACCCGGGCGCCCAGTACAGGTCCGAACCGTGCGAATCCAGGATCCAGGTCTCTTCCAACCGCGGCCAAGAGACGCCCATGCAGGTCCCGTGATAGCCCGCCCGGCACTGGCCGCATTCCGGGGTGGCCAGGTGCAGGCACGAGTTCTGCCCGATGCGGCGGGCTTGCATGAGGCGGCGTCCGTGCTGGGGCCGGTGTGCATGTGTCCTGATCCACTCGGCCTGCTCATCAGCCAACGGCGGCTGGGTCACCTCCCGCTCCTCCCGGTCGGGTCGGCGTCGGCGGTGGGCAGCGAAAGCCCGACCTGCTCCAAGTCCCACACCAGGTTCCCAGCGTCCACCCCGCCGTGCTCCGTGGCCGAGCGAACCCACTCGGAAACAGTGCGGAGGATGGTAGCCTGCTGCTCCTCTAACTCCCCGACGCGGGCCTGAGCTTCCGCCACCGCCTGGGCGGCACCCTCCCCTATGGGTACGTACTGCACCCACCCAGCGGCATCAAGCTCAGCGGTTCTGACGAACCGGCCCCGGGAGTTCTCCACAGGGATGAACCACGGGGCGTTGGTGGGTCGGAACTCCGCGATGTGCCGCTGGTCGGGGGACACGCGGATCTCGAAGCCGCGGTGGGCGTCGGGGTACTGGAGGTCGGTGCTCATCAGGTGGTCTCCCTGTCGTCGGCCCGCATCCGCTGGTTCTCTTCCTTCAGCTCTCGGTAGCGGGCCCGTGCGGTGCGGGCGTCCGCCTCAGCCTCCAGGCGCAACGCGTGCGGGGTCTTGCCTTCCGCGCGTTGGACCGTCACCGTGTACCGGCCGGGGTGAGCGGGGTGGGCGGCGTCGAGCTCCACGTAGTTGGGTGCGCCACCCAGCATGTCGATCATCGACGCGACCAGGGCCCGCATCAGCTTTTCTGGGGGGCGGAGCCGGACTGTGGTCCCGTGCCCGGGGGATCCGCCGATCCCGGTCAGGAGGGTTTCGTCCGGGTCCACCCCGGCCGCTTCATGGATGGCGACCTCAGCGGTCAGCCCGCGCACCTGCGCTTCCAACTCTCCGATGCGGACAGCCTGGGCTTTCACCTGCTCGGCCAGCTCGGCGTCCGCGCCTTCCTTCTCCTCGGCCAGAGGGCGCTTCCACGTGTTGGCTTCGGCCTCACGCGCCAGCTCGACCTGGCGTTCGGTGTAGGCGCGGCGGCGGGCCGCGTCCGCTGCCACGATCCCCATCACGGCGTCGGCGCAGGCAAGGTGATTGCCCTGGTCGTTGTAGGTCGCCCAATCGCCATGCGGGCGGCCGTGCTTGAAGATGACCTCCGCGATCTTCTCTCTCAGGCCCATCACGCCTCCTCTCCTCGTAGGGCGCGGGCCAGGGACTCGTGAGCGTAGCCGGGAATGCCCGGTTCGTTGGCTACGAGCTGGAGGAAGCGCGCCTGCTGCGTCGCCCGGTCGTCCTCCCACGCCGCGATCAGCCGTTCGGGGTCACCACCCCAGTGAGCTTCGACCTCAGTCCGCGGGTCGTAGTCGACTCCGGCCGGGGTGCCGATCCTGTTCGCGAGGACGTCCATCACCACCTGGGCGACGTGGTCGGCTTCGGCGCCGGACAGGCGGGTCACGTTCTTCCCGGCCTGGGCGTTGCGGATGGTGGCCGGGCTGAGCCGGATCGGGACGGTGAGCGCAGCGGCGGCGAACCGCTCGTACAGGGGGGACCGCTCGTCGTGGTTGTCGGGGGTGCGGGCTTCCCCATCGGCCAGGAGTTCCAGGTGGTCGGTGGCGTCCTTCCATCCGGCCCCGTACCAGACCGGGCCGGTGAGGGCGGTGGCGTCGATGGGGGTTTGGCGGAGGTGGTGGGCGGCCCAGCGGAGGATGTCGGCGCGGGTGCCTTCGTCGCTGGGGGCTGCGTTCTCCAGCTCCCGCACTCGGCCCACCAGCGCGGGCACGTCCTGCCGGGCGTGCGCGACGAACCGGGAGTTGGCGTAGCTCTCCGCTTCGGGCCGGTCGGCAGCGAAGGCCGCGATGTCTCCCCCGTTCTCCGTGCCGGTGGGGGTGGTTCGCGGTTGGGCCTGCACCGTGTAGGTGCCGCCCAGGTCGCGATGAGATCCCCAGTGGCCGGGGGTGGCGGCGTTGGCGCGTTTCTCGATCGCGTCGAGGTCCATCACGGCTGTTCCTTCGTGTTGAGCGGGACAGGCAGGTAGCTGGTGACGCTGTTGTTGCAGGTGGTCACCGTGATCGGGGTTCGGTCCTCAGCAGCCAGTTCCAGAGCAGCGGTGACGTCGTAGTGGCTCTGCTCGTAGGTGTCGATCTCGACCGAGCGGGCCAGGGCGGCGGACTGGCGTTCCTGCTCGGCTCTGATCACCCCCATGACCTTGTCGGCGCGACGCTCGGCCTCGACCCAGCGAAGGCGTTCGGCCATGGCGGAGGAGGCGTCGGGGGCGACGTACAGGGCGGCGGCGATCGCGGCGTGCAGCGGGTCCGCGGTCTCCTCCACGCCGGGGTTGGTCTCCTCGCAGCGGTCCCCGTGCAGCAGGGGGCGACCGAAGCGGAACGCAGCGGCGCACCCGTGGCAGCAGAACCCCGCCGAGTTCACCCCCGGGCGGGGACAGCAGCGCGACTGGCACACCGCCGGGGCAGCCGGGGCGGGCGGCTCCCATCGGACGCCGGGGCAGTTCCGGTACACGCCGTCGTCGTTGTAGCGGTGGCGGTCGTGCGGCCACGGAACACCGCAGATCAGGCCGAAGTTACTCATCGTCGGCCCCGCACACGTGGTCAGCGGCGGCCTGGACGACACGGAGAAGGCTGTGGTCCCCACCGGTGAACTCGACCAGGTGCCCCTCCGCCCCCTCACCGCTGCCCGCCGGGACGTGGTACAGAGCCGGGTACGCCCCCTCGGTGATGTAGAACTCGGACAGGTCGGTGCCGTTGATGCGCAACAGCTCGGTCGCCGCCAGGGTGGTTTGAGCGGGGCTGAGGATGGTGTTCGCGCCGCCGTCGTCGTCGGCGAGGTTGATGTGGACGCGGCCGTGCTCGGCCCTGGCGCCGAACCCGCATCCGCCGTTGTGGGAGGAGATGAAGAAGGAGCCGGTGCCGCCGAAGTGGCGTAGGTCGGGTTCGGTGGGGTGGGGCAGGTCGGGGGTGGCGGGCTGGTCAGTCATCGGGGGTGTGCTCCTCGGGGTTTGGGGGTCGCGGGTTCCCTCACGGATGGAGGAGAGAACCCGCGACCGGGTCGGTCAGCTACAGGTCGGGGCGGTCGGTTCGTTCAGGACACGTCGGGCCAGGGTGAGGGCGGCGGTCCACGGGGCGTGACCGGGCTCGTGGGGGTGGAACGGCGCCCACATGCCCATTCCCGCGTCGAGCCCTTCGAGGAGGGCGGCGGTCGCGGTCGCGGCTTCCCGGTCCCACACGGCCAGATGAGCGGCTGTCTGCTCGGCGCTCCCGGTGTCGTCTCCGATACCTCCAGCCCAGGGGCGGGTAGCTCCGATCGGGTCACCGTCACCCGCGAGGATCGCGAGGTTGTATCCGCGGATCGGGTTCGGGTCGACCGTGTAGGGGCCTTCGGGGGCTCCGGCGGCCAGTACGCGGAGACGGCGGGCGGCGCGGCGCATCAGGTCCCGTTCGTGCTTCTCGCGGGCCTGCCGGGCGGCCCACTGTTCGTCGGTCATGCGGCCCATCACGCTCCCTGGTCGGTGTCGGCGGGCGCGTACCCGGACAGGTACCGGTCACCGTTGGGCTTGGTTCCGGGCGGCCGCAGCGAATCCGCCTTGACTGGGCGGCGCTTCCCACTGGTGTCCGTGACCTCGACCGTGGCCGTGTACGGGTTCACGTGACCAGCGACAACGAGGACCGTGGAGTCGCCGGGGCGGCAGTGGGCGAACCGGCGGCCGGGCCGGATGTGGTCGTACCGGTCACCGTGGACAGCACTCGCGGGCCGGATGCTGGCGAGGGCGTCCGGAGACAGCACCAGTAGGGCCCCGGATGGCACCACGACCATCCAGGAACGCTGCTCGTCCAGGTGCACGCGGGCCTGCTCGAAGTCCAGCGGGGGCAGGAACGCGGGGCGGCGGGTGGTGCTGGCCTCGGCCAGAGCGCGGATCTCCTCGGCCGAGCCGGGGCCGGTGTGCTGTAGGGCGGTGACCGTGGCGGGGGCGAGGCTGATGCGGGTGGGGGCCATCAGGTGTTGTCCTTCGCGGCGAGAAGGGCGCGGGCGGTGTCCAGGGCGGCGCGGCGCTCTGCGGATCGGGTCGGGGTGGCCGTGATGACCGGCTGGGTCGGCCACTCGGCGGCGGTAGCGCGCAGCCAGACGGCGACGGCGCGGGCCACCGGGGGTTGCCACAGGGTGATGTGGGCGGCGTTGCCCTCGTGCGACATGGGCTCGGTGACGACGTACTCCAACAGGTCGTCGTCGCCGGTGTCGCGGATGATCCGGTCGCCCCGGTCGAGGCTGATCCACGGGCCTTCGGTGGCGGCGTCCGCGATCTCCTCGGCGACGGTCGCGGCGGCCAAGAGGACGTTGATCGGATGGTCAGGAGAGAGACCACCACCAGCAGCAGCATCCCTGGCGGGGTCGCTGTCCACCCCTAGGCGCCGGTTGCACGCCACGCACGTCACGGGGGTGTCCGGGGGGAGGATGGTGTCCTGGCCCCGAGTCAGGTTGAACTCCTTCCGGCACGCGGCGTGGGCGATGATCCGGCGGATGCCCGGGTACTGGGGGTCGTGGTGGTTCTTGGCGGGGAGGGCGTGGACGGCGCGGCCACCGGACACACGGCCTCGGCGGGGGTAGTCGTTCGGGTTGCGGGTCACGGGTTCTCCAGGGTGAAGAGGGGGTGCTGCCCGGCGGCGGCGAGCGCGGCGGCGGTCGGTCTCACGGGGGTCGAAGGTGCCTTCGTCGATCTCCCGGTACCGGTCGGCCATCTCCTCGAACATGGCGCGGCCGTCGCACTGGGCGGCGTGGGTCCCGGCCATGTCGGGGTGGTGCTGGTGTCCGAACTTGGTGATCTGGCGTTGGCGTTCGGCGTCGATCTCAGCGGCGAATCCGGCGACAGCAGGGGTCTTGTAGGGGGTGGCTGTGTCTCCGAGGTGGACGTTCAGCCAGTCGCGCAACCGCACCGTCTCGGCCCGGTCCAGCGGGTGAGCGACCCCGTCCGGGTAGTCGTCCACGACCACGAGCACCCCGCTTGTGCGCGAGCTGGTGACCTTCATGCAGCCGTGGAGGATGTCGCCGCTGACGAACTCGGGAGGCTTGTGCGTGGCCAGGTAAGTGTGGGTCTCAGGCTTCATCGGTCTCCTCGCGGATCAGTGCGGCGGTCTCGGCCTGCTCGGCGCGGCGAACCTGCCGGGGTGTACGGGCCCGGGTGGGGCAGTCAGGGCCAGGGGTGGCCCGACAGTGCGAACACCACGCAGGGCTCACACGGCCGGGCATGCGGGCATCAGCCACAGGTCAGCTACTCCAGTACGAGGCCAACAACCACACCGGGGCCTCCTGGGTGGGGGGCAGCCCCAGGGCGGTAAGAGCGCGGGACAGGCGGGCGTCCACGTCCCCTTGAACAACCGCCAGCTCGACCGGGTCCACGGTCTCCGGGTAACCGCGGATCGCCGTGCGCTCGTGGGCGGTGAGGATGTACTCCGTGCACGAACCGCAGCAGTGAGAGACCACCTCGACGCCGAACGTCGCGAGCGCGTCCCGCCTCCGCTCGTGGTAGCCGTGCGCCTCCCAGTCGGTTTCGGTGAACCCGGCGGCGGCCAGCAACTGGTTCTCCACCGCCGTCCCGAAGTGGTCTTCCTCGTGGTCGAACCAGCCGACCGCGAGACCACCACCGAACGTGTCGACCTCGCGGACCTTCCAGTCCTCTTCGCCGCCGAGGTCGCAGCCGTAGGCGAGGATGGCGTTGGTCGAAGTGCCCACGGTCAGTACTCCAGGTTCGGGGAGAGGGTGAGCCCGGCGCGGCGCGCGAACTCGGGGAGGCTGATGATGCCGTCTAGGTCGGGGTCGTCGTCGGTGTTGAAGCTGGTGATGAGGTTGCGGTCCTCGTCCTGGACGGTGCCGTGGCCGTGCCGGAACCGCAGGTACATGTAGTCGCCGCTGGTGTTCCAGACGTCCCACTGGGACGGGCAGCCGTAGCAGATTTGGGCGGCGCGGACGATGGTCACTGTCGGGTCTCCTTGAGGACGTCGGTGACGGTGCGGCCCATGACCGTCAGGTGCGGGGCGATCTCGCGGGCGCGGCGCATCGCTTCGGGGTACGGGAACCGGTGGTCGGCCAACCATCCGGGGGTGCGTTCGGACGGGCGGGTCTCGTACTCCCACTCCCCCGACCGGGACAGGCACTCAGCGTGGCGGGTCACCGCCCACAGGTCGTGGCCCCGGTACTCCACGGCGAGAGTGAAGTGGGAGGCGTCCGGGTGGGTTTCAGGGACGGCCGACACCCAGTAGGTGATGGGCTCCACCCGAACCCCATCCGCCGGGGGCGGGTCCACCGGGCGCTTGCGGGCGCGCACCATCGCGGCGGCATCGGCCCCGCCGCGCACCCCAGCAAGCGCCCATTCGACACCGTCGTGGGCAGCCAGCTCGACAGCGGCTTCCTCTAGGGCCCGGTTCGCACCGACCTGGTACGCCTCGGTGATGGCCTTGTGCACCAGGGCGGCGAGTTCGGTATCCCCTGTACGGTCGACGACCAGGGTGTGCATGGGCTGGGCGATCTCGGTCATCAGTGGAACTCCCAGGTGTCAACCCACCGGCGGCGGCCGGTGTGCTTATGGCGGGCCTTGCTGCGTTCCCGGAGGCGGGCAGCGACGCGGCGGACGTAGCGGACCTCAGCAGCCGTCAACCCCTTGATCCGCCACCGGTTCACGGCCTGGTGGAGCATGGCCCCAAAGAACGCAATGCCCACCCCAACGGCAGCCAGGGCGACGGCGGCGAGGATGATCGCGGCCGACCACATCAGGACGAGTTCAGGCACGGCCCGTCTCCTTGCCGGTGATTGCCTCGAACAGGGCCTTGACCCACCGGCAGTCCCCCAACGCGGTGTGCCGGGCGTAGTCGCCGGGGTCGATGCCGAACGCTCGGGAGATGTCCGTGGTCTTGTACGGAGGTGTGGGCGGCAGGTAGCCGGTCTCGCGCAGCTCCTCCCGAGGGGAACCCATCAGCCGCCCCGCGCCGAGGGTGATCACGTCCACCATCCGGTAGTGGGCGGCCCACACCTGCCCGTGCTCGGCGAATAGCGGGGTGAGCATGTCCTTGTCGAAGGTGGGGTTACTACCGATGACGACGGACCCGGCGAGGATGCGGGCCAGCCTGCTGGCGACCAGGCGCGGGTCCTCCGGCTCGTCCTTGACGGTCCCGATGCCCTGCGGGTGGCGGTCCCAGAACCCGCCAATCTCCAGGGCCTTCGGATCGGCGTTAGTCAGATCCACCGGGAGCAACATTGAGTACTCGCGGGTGGGCTGGCCGAGCTCTTCCACGATCACGGCTACCTCCCATGGGCGGTGGATACGCGGAATCAGGCCGGTTGTTTCACAATCGAGGTAAGCGCGCTTGGTCATGAGGATTCCTTATCGTCAGAGGCACGGGAAAAGGGAAGCATTGTGTCCACGAGGACAGCAGCGGCAACGGACACTGAAAGCAGGCATAGGAAAAGCATGAGTAAACTTTCTGGAGGGCAGTAGTGAGCGCCACATAGGCCACAGAGGTGTCGTCGGACCGAAGGAGTGCTCGGAGACCATGTGAGCTTCCGGAGTCGAAAACTCGGTCGTATGCAGTGCGGTAAGCCCACTTCCGGCACCTGTTCGTTCCGGACGGTTCAATGGGAGCGGCGGGGGTGTCCTGGCGGTCGTACATGCTCACGGGGGTGCGGCTAGTCGAATATTGGCCAAAGACGAGGATGAACGCGGGCATCCCCGAGCAGCAGGGCATGGGTGGTGGTGCTCGAACTCAGTTTTTTCCATCGTTCTCAAGAGCGGGCTCAACCACGCCTGGAGTCTGATGCTGCGCAGAGGATGAGTGTGGTTCTATTGCGGTTTAGAACGGTGGCTTAATGGAATTTGATCTTGCGTGCCAAGAGGCAGATGAGCTTTAAACTGGGCACTCTGCGCTGAGAGCAGCCGACAGTACAAACACCAGTCAGCTGCTAGATAGTCGTGAACCAGCCGTTCCTGGACGCGGGTTCGAAGCGATACCGGGAACCTTCACCCTCGAAACAGCGGGTAATCGTTCGAGCAGTGGTAGAACTTGTTGGAGAGCAAGAGTCGACACCTGAATCGAAGTAGTCGTTAGTGATCCCCTACGGGTCACATGACCTCACGGTTCTCAAACTTCCTAAAAGATCTCATCTACGGTGTAACGATTGTCCGTGACGGTGGGGAGAAACCTTCAGAGCACGGTCCCTTGCTTCGGGAAACGAAAACCTGTGGTCGGTCAACCACTCTTCTGTCGGATTTCTCAGTAACGACTCGTGGTGCCACGCTCCCCTTGAGGAGAGCCATCCCGGCCAGGCCAGACGACAGCCCACGTACTGCGGCCTCCGTACTCCACAAACACGGTTGGATAGGAGGCAGCGTCATCGGCCTCGGGTAGGCACGACGCCCGGTAACGGACAGGAGTGACATGGGCACCATCGGACGGGAATGGGCCGTCCGGGTCTGTATGGGCGCGCGCCATCTCGGCGGCATCCGCCCCAGGTAGTGTCCACGTGGCCCCGCCACTGGTGGCTATCTTGGCCGCGGCGCCCTCCAGTGCACGGTTGCAGCCCATCCGGGGCGTCTGAGTGATGACCTTGTGGACCAGGTCGGCGAGTCAGGTGTCACCGGCGCGGTCGACGATAAGGTCATGCACCGGTTGTGCGACATCGAATATCAGTTGGTCTCTCGAACGGCTTCAGGTGAAGACGGTAGTGTGCCGACCTTGTTGGACCTTCGATTTCTTCGAGAGTATGAGCCTCGCAGGGGAATCCGTGAGTACGTTTTTCTCCGGTTCCCCTGCGAGGCCACGGGGAAAGTGCTCGGCTCAGTCGGTAATCGTAGCCTGTTCATGGTAACGACGTAGACTTCGAGGCATCGACTGGAGTACCTTGTCGAGCTCTTCGTCGGGCAGCGAATCCACATCCACCCCCCGCGCCTGGAGTAAGTTGATGTTGTCGCGCCGGTCTAGGGCAGCAAGAATTGCATCGTAATCGTGCTCGATGCGCGGCTTCCTGACCGTGCCATAGCCTAGTACGAACTCGGATTCCTGTGCTCGGGTGAACCCTACATAGTACATGCGCTTGTTCTCTTCAGACATGACACGCTCGCACTGATGTAGGACCACGGTGTGATCGAATTCGAGTCCTTTGGCACCATGGATAGTGCTCACTACCAGTTCAGGATTGGATTGGAGGTTATGCTCCTTACGTTGCCGGTTGCGATGGTTGGTTAGTCGCTGGCGCATCGCGTTATACTCGATCTCGAATTCAAGAGCGCTGCGCTTCAGATCCTCGAAGAACTCGCCTCGGGTTTTGCGCTTGGCGTCTACCAAGGAAACCCACTCGTTGATCTGGTCGTTGTTTTGGAGCATCCAGTCGGACACCATCTGGATAATCATGTCCCGGCTCTTAGACAGTTTACGCGGCGGAACGATCTTGTCCAGATTTTCGTCAATGCCCTGGGCGATGGCGTGAGCAGCCTGATGGTGGTTTGGTACTTGGCTTACCTGGTCCCAGAAATCCTTGACGAACTGGCTGAAGACTGTGGTCGAGTAAGCTCGGTCGCTGACCAGATTAGCGATGCGCTGATTCGGCCATATCAGCCTTAGCTCGTGCTCAGTCATGGTGACATGCTTGCGGCTCCGCATAAGAAATGCGACTTGCTCACCGCGGTCCAAGCGCTCCTGTACCCAGGGTTTAACGAGGTTGCGCAGATAGGCTGGATAATGGGTGTCAAAGTCGGAGAGGCGCTCCCCGTACTGGTAGTTCAGAGTGACTGCGTCCTGGAAGGACGCAGCTGAGGGTGCCACCAGTGAGTTAGCCTGCAGACGGATACGGGAAAGGCTGTTGGCCTCAATGTCGGCCAGCAGCACGTTGGCGAAGTCCAGAACCTCCTGGTTGCTTCGGTAATTGGTGGTCAGCTGGTATGTCACGAAGACGCCAGAACCCTCCAAGGTGTTGAGCGCTCGAGGATTGGAAGCCCGGAACTCATACAACGTTTGAGCAGCATCACCCACGATGAACAAGTTTTCGCGGTGTTTGGCCACGTATTTCAAAACATAAATAAATTCGAATACTGAATTATCCTGTACCTCGTCGATGATGAGGTAGCGAGAGAGTACGTGTGGAGGTTCTGCCATCTGATCGATGCGCTGGTAGCAGATAATGATCTGCAGCTCCAAGCAGGTTTGCCCAATGTAATCGAGCATCTCGATTACCTGCTCATAGTGTTGCTCGATGAAGTTGTTGAGGTCTGTGGTCGCGGTGGGGTCGTTCCTGGACACAAGCCTCAGCAGCCTGCGGAACTTGCGGGCTACAGCCGAGTTCGGATAAAAGATATCCAGACAATTGACGATCGTGTCGATCGTGGAAAGCTCATGGTCGGGGTGGTTCAGCGAGTAGATATCGTGGATCATCCGGGCAATGGTCATCGAACCGACATCGGGGTTGCGTGCATGAATGTTGTCGGCTGCAGCGTTGGTGAACGACAGCACCGTGACCTCGGTTGGGTTCACCCCACAGCGGGTCAGGTACTCAATCCTTGCGAGGATCACCGTGGACTTGCCCGTCCCTGCCCCCGCCAGAACCAGAGCCAACGGTTCATTGGTGTGTACCGCCCGCGTCTGCTGACTGGAAAGGGTACGAGATAGCTGTACCCCATGATTAGGTGGGTTAGGGGGAGATGGCAACCCCGGTTTGAGTGTGTTGAGGTTTTCTAGCGTGTGACTCATAAGCAGATTCAAATTCTGCTTGACCAACTGCGTTGCTACGTCGGAGGTGCATACTCGGTCAATGACAGCATGAATCTTCCGGTAGGCCTCCAACGACACCTTATAGAATTCCATGCGGTGTAGCAGCGTTGCCATCGGTGCCACGACTTCTTCGCGTGTTTCCTGGGGGTCGGCGAAGGTCTCCTCGATGTGGTGACTGACCACGTCGGCGACCTCCATTGTCGACCAGGCCTGGGCCAAGTCGCAGATGCGCTCGTGCACGTCGTAGCTGTTCATCCATTTGGTCAGAGCGTCGAAGTCTACCTGTGGAGGGTTGACCGACGAACCGCCTGCTACGCTCCCACTGGCGTGGGTAAGCAGGCCTTCTGCGTCGTCGAGCGGGGCGTAACTCCAATCGACCATGACGCACTCCTCGCCCACGCCGCGAGGGCGAGCCCGGAGAGCGACACGTTCGGTGGTCGAGCCAGGGAGTAGGACGTACACCTCCATCCTATAGAGGATGTCGAGAGTGCGAACGGTCCGGTCTGTAGTCTCATCCTCTGTGAGAATGAGCGATTGTGGAGTCAGACCCAAGTAGAACTCCATGGGTACATGCAGCTGGCCCGAATTTACATGAAAAAGTGCTCCGCGGTCCGGTACCGGCATAGTCAGTTGCGGGTGCACGATTGGCGAAGTGGGGCTCAGATTGTCGGCCAGCGTCTGAGCAGGCATGATGGCCAACGGGACTGTATGGGTAGTGACCCCATCAGCATGCCTACGCGACTTGGAATCCATCCCAGGCCGGGCCATCGACGAGGCGTCCTGGCCCGTGCGATAGCGACCGGGGCGCACACGGTCGTTGATAACCCCAGCAGAGTTCCCCGAACCGGTGAGAGCCTTGCTGAAGTACTTGGGACCTACCTTGGGCGAAGCGACCTTGGCGATCGAGGCGATGTCGTCGAGAAGGATCGGCATAGAATTTGCGTCCTTTGAGCTGATTTCAGAAAAAGGTCGAAATAGAGGCGCCTAACCGCCGAAGGCCTGTGTGAACCACGGCGGTTAGGCGCTGGTCTGTTGGCTTGTACTCAAGTGGGTCAATGGATGTCACGGGGAAAACCAAGATTCATCGGCTACCAACATTTTCTGGTCACCGGCAGCGTCGATGTTTTCCTGCACATGCCCTTATATGGACGTCTGGCAACCCGCCTAATCACCAATTCAGCAATGAGTTCAGTGCGTCAAGAAGGGACCCCAATACAGGGTGGCCCCCTGTGCAGCAACGGTGACCTGCCGTAGAGCGGCTCATGGCACGCGATGCATCCCCCGCATGGAACGTGGGCGAGGGGGACTAGATCGTTGTTGGGAAATGTGTGCCCTGGCCAGTGGTCGTAAACCACCAACGACTGCTTGACCGGGTGCCCATCAGCCAGATGCGCCAGATCACCGCGTTGAGCGGCACGATGCGCTGGCACACCCTGGCCCAGGGCCCTTCGGTCGTACAAGCCTGATGGCGTTCCAACCCGAGCTGGTCCTTCAACGTCCAGCTGATCGCTTCAATCCGCTGGCGCAACCACCCCGGAAACACCCGCTCGGGCTCGTCCTGGTGCCGCGGGCGCACCAGAACGTGCCCCAGACCCGCAGCGGCGTGCTCGATCCCTGCCCCGGCGAACCCTTTGTCGCACGCGACCGGGCACGGCACCGGGGCACAGTCTTGGACGTGCAGCAGGTGCACAGGGCCTGCTTGCGCTCGTCCAGCTCCTTGGGGTGAGCCAGGGAGAACGCGCACACCGATCCCTCGGCGGTGGTGATCAACACGAGCTTGGCGCCCCAGTAGAACGCGTGATGAGAGGTACCGCGGCCGTAGCCGACGATCTCTCCTAGGCCGGAGCGGTCGACCGTGACCCGTGAGGCGCCGCAGCGCACCGGGGTGCCCGTCCATCAACCGCAGTTTCTCGTGCCAGGCGGGGGCGTCTCAGGCGAGCCACCGAGCTGCGTGGAGCAGGGCCGGGGCCAAGGCGCGCAGGTGGCTGTTGCACTCGGACTGGTTGGGCAGGCGCGGGAAGAGATAGCCGACCCGTGCTGGTGCGGCCCGCATCCGGTGCCGCTCGCCATCATGGCGCAACAGGACCTGGGCGGTGGCCACGCACACCATTTCGGCGTCGGTGAGCAGACGGGGCCACCCCGCCCGGTGGGGCCGGTTCGTTGAAGGGAGCCCCTCATCGTCCAGATGGACGTAGAGTGCTGTCAGAAGGGCGTCAAGGTCGGTCATTAGCCACTGATCCTCGACGCCCTTCGCCGTGCTCTCAGCAGGTTCAGAAATTTCCCATCAACGATCTAGGCGACATTCCTTGGTGCTACGTACTTGATCCTTTGTGCTCCACATCGCGTTCCGGTGATACCGGGGCAGGTGTGGCTGTCGTACCGGGCGTCGCCGCAGGTGAGAAAGCCAACAAGTAGTCCTCAATCAGGCGGCGCGCCGCGGCGCGGGCCGGGCGGGCCCCTTGGTTAGGCGAGTAGGTACTGTTGACTGTGCGACATAGAACGTCGGGATCGATCGTCGGTGGAACCTTCTGCCCCAACTTCGGCTTTTCATCGATCAGCCGTGCATGCTCGCGCTCATAGGAAGCTACGAGGACTTCCTTGTAGGCGTCCCTGGTGATGGCGTTGAACGCCACCAACTCTGAGAAACGTCCAAGCAGCTCGGGTGGGAACGCTTCTTGGAGCCCACGAGTTAACTCCTGGCGTGACAGGGTCTGCTGTTCGAAAGAAGCTTGGAACCCCATCGGATTGCGGCAGAGAAACTCTCGGGCAGCATTGGTTGTAGCGATGATGATGACCTTGGAGAAGTCGATTACCTTCCCGCTAGCCATCTGCATCCACCCTTCATCTAGAGCGGCCAGAAACAACTGGTGGACTGCCCGGTCAGCTTTCTCGAATTCGTCGAGCAGAACGACACGGTACGGATTCGCCTCCAGCGAGTCGAAAGGTAATTCTTTATCGGAGTCGCTACCGATGTATCCGGGAGGCGCACCGATAATTTTCGCTGTGTCGTAGGGATGATGATACTCGCCCATGTTGAGCATAATTGGCGGCTGACCAGTCACCTGTTCGGCGATGATCTTGGTGGCCTCTGTTTTACCGACTCCGGAAGGACCTGCGAACATCCACGCATTGGGGCGCGTACGTGGAAAGGCGCCGAGCTCCTCGCGTCGCAAAACGTCGACTAGAGCATTAAGTACCTCCTCCTGACCTCGCAGTTGGGAGAGCCCGTTGCGCAGGGCCGCCTCGTCGAAGGTTGGCCTGAGTGCCACGCCGGTAGACAGGCGTAGGGCGACTGAGCGTAGGCGCGGTTCGGTGATGGGCAGCTGCGTCAGGCGTTGAAGCACCTGCGCAGTCGCGGTGTCGCCAACAGCCTGCGCCGAGGCGATTGCTGCCTGGTGGCTCACCACGGTGTCGGCCATGGTGCGGTCCAGCAATGTCAGTGCATTGTCAGGTCTATGTGCACTGGCCGAAGAGATTTCGTCGGCGACCCGGGCGACGACGGAAAGTACGTCGTCAGATACAGTGACCTTTGACTGGTAGTGCTGGACATAATCGGGGCGAGTGACCTTGAGTACCTCGACGGTTTGTTCGCGGGTGAGCTCGTCGACAATCAACCGAGTAAACCTGCGTTTGAGTGCGGGATCGTTGTCGAAACCCCTGGACTCCTGTAGGGTCGTCGCACCGATCACGCGGATGTCACCACGTGCGAGTGCAGGTTTAAGTATCTGAGCGATCTTTTCATAGGTGGAGTCCGCTGAGTGACCTCCTGAGGACTTAGTGATTTGGTGGATCTCATCTACAAAAAGGATAGCCTTCTCCTCGGGAGAGGACAAGAATTCCACCAAAGCGGACAAACGTGCTTCCAATACGCCGACAAAGCCAGCCCCAGCTATGAGACTACTCAGCGGCAATTCATAGATGGTGTAACCCTTGAGCTGCTGTGGAACATATAGGTCGTCGTCTGCGAGACGGCGAGCGATATCTTCAACAATACGTGTTTTGCCCACGCCGGCGGCACCCACCAGAAGCGGGTTGGGCTTTGTGCGGCTCACTAGGACCGAAATGACTTGTGCGACCAGTGCATCACGGAAAGGTGTTGGTGATGTGTTCGAGAAGCGCTCATTGTAATTGACGAGTAGCTGTTTGACGTCATCATGGTCACTGGAAGGAACCCCGGAAATGCCGGCTGGATGCGCGGTATGGGGTGAAGCTGGGGCACCGGGTCCGCCGGAGCCACTCTGATCGTCCTGCTCTTGACTAGTGAAGTTGTGCAGGCCCATATAAATATCCTGTCATTCTGATTTCGTGGCGCAACCGACCAGAGCATCCACGTAGAAACCACGTTGGGGATGGTCGCGCGTGATGCCCTGGTCGGCAGGCATGTCGGTCAGATAGTGAGGCCGATCAGACGCCCGGCGATACCAGGTTCGATATGGCGCATACCTCGCTCGAACTTCTTCACCCAGTGGACGATCGAATCCCAATCGGTGTTGGAGATCGGAGCATAGTAGAGGTTGCGGGGATGCTCCTGGCGGTGGGCCTCAGGCAACCACTGGAAGTCGGTGATTACCAGGGAGATGCGCTCGGCGCGCTTTGGCGAGGCATTGATGTACTGCCAGATCTGCGCGTAGTCAGTTCCACCACTTACTTTAGGAATTTGACGAAATGATCTCCATGCCTGGTTAACCGATGCGTTCTGAGTTCTGAGCAAGGACTCCTGCGAAAGTTGGTGAGAAAAGCTGTTGAAATACAGATTCACGTTCAACTTTTTGGCCATGCGGATGAGCATGATCACGGCCTGTTGGTAATTCGACTCTTCGATTGAACCTGAACAGTCCAGATAGATGTGCAAGTCAGGAAGGTAGTGGGTGCTGGTGATGCGTCCAGGCTTGTTGTAGTCGTCCGGATCGCGACGGTTGGGCTTGCTGAAGGTGATGCGGGATTTCTTGAAGATGTTCTGAGAACGGTTTACCTCCTTTCTTTTCTTGAGCACGCGGGCGAGTCCGCTAGCCAAATCGATAGGAGTGGGCTGCTTCGCGCGGAACTGTACCTGTGCATAACGCCCTGATGGCATATACTTGTTTGTGCTTGCGTTGGCAGCCTTGGCAGCAGCCTGAGCAGCCGCGCGCGGTAGCGCAGTCAGTTTTGCCAGGTTTCGATGGGAGATCACCTTCACTGGCGAGTGAAGCGAAGCGTTGATCATCCGCCACTCTTTGTCAATCTCGCGTGCGGACGCGCGTGCATGCGCCTCAACGTTGACTAGCACAAGCGTGCGGGGCAAGAACAACTCGGAGACGAGGAAGGGTAGTACACCGGTGACTGGCGGCGCCCCCGAACCTTGCTGGCGGCGACGCTGTTCCTGCTCCTGCTCGTACTGCATGAGCAGGCTAACAATCACACGCGCAAAAGCGTATTCGTGGTTCTCCTGGTCATCCTCATTCCGTAGCACCAACGCTTCCGTCAGTCCGGAGAGTTTTAACTTCGTAAACTGGCTGAGGAGACGGGTAGAGTCAGCAGGCAGCACCGAAGAAAATATATGGATCTGCTGGTCGATCCACTTAGTGAAGTCATCGAACTCGGTCGATGATTGGAACCAAAAGCCGAGCGTCTCCGGTGCATAGGTGTAGGCGAGTGAAGCGAAGAACCCGTCACCGTCGATTGACCGACCGGCCAAAAGCATTTTGGCGGCAGGCAGCACATCAGAGGCTGCGGTATAGAGCACCATAGGTGATTTGGGCGGCATCCGATGACGCGAACCTGCCTGGATAACGAAGACCTCGTTGGCTAGGAGCTGCGAGGGAGTATAGTAAGCCAGGCCCTGACGATAGAGTGAACACACGGCGTCTTCAGCGTCGTTGTCCACGCCTGGCGCCATGGTGCGCATGATCAACTGTAAGATCGCGTCCTGGTCCAGGTTATTTCCCTGCGCGTCGAGCACCTGGACGGTTGCCCCCTGGGCCAGCGGCTCAAAAAATGGATCTACCAAAGCCGCTCTAATGTGGGGTGTCGGGTCGTAGAGCCCTGCGATCGGTATTTGATGGAGAGGATTGAGCAGGGCGGGCCGCTGATTCGACAGCACCAGGCCGCTCACAGGCGACACACCCTGATGGCCTCCTGTTCACCCCAGATCGGTGATGGGAAAGACGGGCGCTTCATCACGGCATTTCCTTTCCTTTGCATGTCAGGAGAGTCGGTCCCCGCTATGGTGATTCGTGCAGGGATTTTGAACACGACGGAGTTGAGGGCCTAAGTAATCAGGCCTTCACACCAGTGTCCACCAGCTATCTAGTAGCCCAAGGTGGAGCAGAAGGGCCGTACCACATCAGCCAGGTGGCCTCCGGTGTCCAGGAGCGCCTTCAGGTTGTCGGCGTCAACCATGGAGGTCGACAACAGCTGCACAAACGTCGACATGTGTTCGGGCTCGATCCGGTCAAGGTGCTCAGCCAGCTGGACCACGATCGTGGAGTTATCCGCCTTCTCGTAGAGGGCGAAGACGAGCGACCCCGATTTCTCGTTGGGAGTGAGGTTACTGACCAAGTCCTCGAGCGCACTGATAGTGGTGGCCTGCTTCAGCATGTCGTAGCAGCGGGGCTGAGGTACTTGAATCGAAGTGTTGGCCTGGCCATTCGTACCCGAATTGAGGTCGGTGGTGATTTCGTTGATCAGCAGATCGGTGAAGGGAGTATTGCCGACCATGCCTTCGATGACTTCGGTCAGCAGAGTTCCTTCCCGTCCGGAGCCGGTGTCTTCGTCGCCCAGGATGGTCTGGGTCTGAATGAGCTCGGACAGAAGCTGGTGGTCGGCTCGGTTCAGCCACTCACTCACTTGTTCGATGGTCCGCGGTGTGGTGAACTGGTTCATTTCCTCGCTCGCGTCTACCAGCGAGCTGAAGGCCACGGTGGTCGTGTCATCGTCGTCGAGCCCGTCTACGGCCGGCACTGCTGGCTTGGCTCGTGCGAAGACCAGGCTGGGATGGGCGGACAGCACCTTGCGCACGCTCGGGTTGAGTCGGTCCCCCAGGTGATCCATGAGTGTATGGGCGTTAGGGGTGACGCGGTAGACGGCAAACCGGGAGATTGACGCATCATCCAGGGCAGTTACGTTGCCCTTGTCATTGCCGGTCACCACGATCTTGACATTGTCGGGCAGACGGGTGTCACCGAGCTCGCGCTCGGTGGACAGAGTCAGGGCTGCGCTGGTTACGTCCGGGGTAGTGCGGTTGATTTCATCCAGGAGCAGAATGACCCAGTCACGCGGGTTGTCGTGCGCGTAAGAGACGGCTTCCCGCACCCGGTGGTGGGGGAAGAACCTCTGCTCATATGAGGTACTTCCGGAGACGGGGAGAAGCCGCGCCCCGATTAGATCGGATTTGTCGGCGAGCTGGTTCACCTGGATCACGTAACACTGCGAGTTCATGGACCGGGCCAGGGCCTTGATGATTGATGTCTTGCCGATGCCAGGCTCGCCGACAAGGAAGGGTACGGAACCCCCTTCTAGGTTGAGCTTAAGGACTGTAAGGAAGGTCTGGTCGAACTGCATAAGTAGGTGTTCCTGTATTCTGTATCGATTTGGTTGTGGAGTGTCAAGTAAGGTCTGTGGCTAAATTAGCAAGTGTGCAATGGGGGCTCCATGGCACTAAAAGTTTCGCCTAATAGGCCGCGATGCCTTTGTCTGAAAATGGCATCCCGAAAGGTATGCATTCTCTGGATCCGAGCACGACTCGAACCACACGCATGCAAGGCATAGAGCGCCAGCTGATGCTGCTTCATGCGCCGGTATTCTTCGTGGTTCAGGATGTCTTCTGGTGGATCAGTCTGACGTGGGCCGTCCAGGGCGCGGTATTTTTGTCAGGGGGTCATGTGCTACCACCTGCACTTAGCTCGTCTCGCAGTCCCCTTCCAACGGCCCACTTGGATGCCAGAGGATCAATATGGGGAGCGGTCAGCTAACACCGTGGACAGCAACGGGCTCATCTCTCCCATCTCCGTACCCGGGGCGGCTCCAGCCGCCCGGACAAGCTCTACTCGTCCTGGGGCCTTTATGGAAGCGGTCGCCCATAGCGGGCTCTTGTGAAGGGTTTCAGGTCGATGCGCTAGGACAAAAAGTGTCGCCATCAGGGGGGAGGAAGCGGACATAGGTGCCACCGATTAGACGCCGACCAGCCCTGTTTGCCGAACTGTCCCGGGTGCGGCCGGAGTGGGCCGCCGCCAGGTTGTGGACTTCCTCGATCAGCTTTGCCGCTACCTCAGCGGACATCTGCTTCGGACACGACCGCCGTATACTGAGTACTCAGGCCGTGGGGTGTGCCCGCACGATGTCCTCGCTCACCGGCCACAAGCTGAGCGTCCCCTTGTACAGGAGCGGGTTGACGAACACCCAGTGCCACTGGTCTGGGAGTACCCACATGTTGGGTGGTCGCGCACGCCACCGATTACATCGACGACTCCCACGATGTCAGCAGCGGTAAGGTTCTCCGAGCCGATGAGTCCCATGGCGGTGCAGTGCTCGCGGGCCCCCTGGGCGGTGGCACTGCCCGTGTGGATGACGAGCGGTCCCCGGCGGCTGGTCTGCCGGGTGCGGTTCTTGAGGTTGTTGCCCGCGTGCAAGATCGTTCGCGCTTACGGGTGACGCACCGAGAGGGCTTGCAGCGTCATGGTGTTCTCCTCTGCTCCTTGCCGGGGCCGCCCGCTCCCAGTGCCGCGGCCGCGCCTGTTGGTTGCCCACGCGTCGACGGTCTCGGGGACCGGCCAAACACTTGGTCCGGCAGCACGAAGTAACCGGGCGGGGGCATCCGTCCTTGCGTCGCTTGGTGACGTCGTTGTGGTAGCTGCGTACGGTGGACACGGACAGCGGGCCGCCGCCGGTGATGTGGCAGAGGCTGGTCACCTGCGGTCTTTGTCGGCCGGGGCGCACCTGGGGTCGCCCCTGTGGGCGTGGTGGTGCCATCCTCGGATGTCATTGATCTCGGTGTGCATGTCGACAGCGGTGAGGGCGCGGCGGATGCCGGTCAGCTCGGCCCAGGCGTTGCGCAGCCCGGGGCCCCAGTCGCTGATGGTGGTGGTCTCGTAGGTCTCGCCGCGCTCGGTGAGGATCTCGTCGATGTCGTGCCAGGTGTCGACGGCGAGCTGGGTGAGCTGGTCGCGTTCGCGTCGGGTGGTCATGTTGCTCCTTCGGTGGGGGAGGTGCCGCCCCCGGGGCGGGCGGGGGCGGCACGTCGGATCACGGGCGGGGCTGGATGGGCACGATCATGTGCAGGTGGGCGGCGTCGATGCTGAGCGGCGTCCCCTCGGGAACGAGCGCTGCGATACGGCGGCCCGGGGCGATGTGCAGGGTCACGGACTTGCCCTGCAGGGTGTTGAGCGCGTCGGACAGGTAGCGGGCGTTGAATGGGATGGGCGTGAATCGGCCGTGCCCGTCGGCGCGGATCGGGGTGGCGGTGGCGGTCTCGGTGGCGGCGACGGAGAGGCTGTCGACGTCGGGGCGCACGTACACGGGGGTGTCTCGGCGTTCCGTGGCGGCGACGGAGAGCAGCGCGGCGAACGCGCCGCGGGCGACGGTCACGGTCGTCTCAGACTCGCGGGGCACGAACGCGGCGATCCTGGGGAGCGTGCCGGGGATCAGGCGCAGGGTCGCGACGAGCGGCCCACTGCGGACGCTCGCCCATCCCTCCCCGCGCGGGTCGACACTCAGCCCGATGGCGGCGTGCGGGTAGCTAGTCTTGGACAGGAGCTTGGCGAGCAGACGGCCGGGCACGAGCCCGGTCGGCTCGCTCCCCCGGGTCAGGTCGGCGTAGATATGCACGCGCGTGCTCACAGCCCGGTACCGGTCGGTGGACTGCAGGACGAGGTCGCGGCCGTCGGCGCGCAGGTCGATGCCCCTCAGGACGGGCAGGGTGTCGTCCCGCTCGACAGCGACAGCGACAGCGGCGGCGCGCACCCCGCGCGCGAACTCCAGTCGGTCGACTCCCCAGTCGGCCGGCACCTGCGCGGGCATCGCGGGCCAGTCGTCGACGGGCAGCGTCATCAGCTCGGCGGTCATGTCACCGAGGGACACGGTGGCGCGGTCCCCGTGGTCGGTGATGGTCGCGGGCACGTCGGCCAACGCCTTCGCGGAGCCGCGCCTGGTCTTGACGAGCTTGGCCAGGGCGAAGTGCCCGACGACGAACCGCTCGTCGGGGCCGGTCGTGGTCCCGGGCAGGGTCACGGTGATGCACGCGTCGAAGTCGTAGGCGGTCAGGGTCGTGGTGCCGTCCTCGGTCTGGATGAGGAGCCCCCCGAGGACGGGCAGCGGCGGTCGGACGTGGTCGATGAGGGTGGTGGCGGCGAGCGCGGAGCGCAGCGCGGCCACGCTGGTGGTGATCATCGGAGGTTCCCTTCCGGGCCGGGTCGGACGGAGGTCAGGTAGCGGCGGGCGCTGCGACGCGAGGCGTCGCTGGCGAGCCGGAGCACGAGCGTGGTCAAGGCGGCCTGGACCATGTCGCGGTCGTTGTGCCGGTAGGTCGCCATGGCCAGGCGTCGACGGGCCGCGCGCAGGCGGCGGTTGGTGGACTGCATGGGGTTCCCCTCTCTGGGGGCAGGGTCCGGCGCGGGGCGGTGGGACGGGCGCCAGCCCCGTGCCGGGGGTCTGTCAGCTCGCGAGCGCGAACGAGGCGAACGCGTCGTTCTTGAGCTTGCGGACGCTGGGCTGCATCAGGACCCGCTCGGCCTCGGAGTAGAGGTGGTCGAGCTGGGCGATCAGCGTCGTGGTTCTCCTTGACGCTCTCCCCACCGACGTCAGCGATCAGGAACAGGCGTCGGTGCTTGTTGGCGAAGTCGACGTCCCGCATGCTCGTCTGCAGCACCTTTTCGGCTTCGATCTGGAAGACTTCGAAGTACTTCCAGGACAGACACAACGCCTAGCGCGTCTCGGCGACCTTAGAAGTGATCCCATTTGTGTGGCGGACTGAGAAGGTCGAACGCGTCTCGCGCAGAGCGCAGCGGTCTGGATATTCGCGCACACGACGGCGCGCATGCTGGCCGTCCCGTCATGGGCGTTCATCGCGGCGATGTACAGGTCAAGGTCGTTGGTGCCGTTCCCAATGGCCATCGCCTCGGGTATCTCGATCGTGATGAAGACGTGCCGTCCGTCCTTCGGCGACCCGGGGGCTTCGAAGTGCACGCCAGACTCGTCGGGCAGGGCGCTGAGGAGTCGGCCAGCTCCGCGCTCTGGATCGGGCTCCACTCCTCGCCCACGTACCCGAGGGCATCGGGCTCGTCGGCCTTTGGGTGGGTACGGACAGTGGTGTAGGCGCCGGGGACGGTCAGGGTCTAGACCCGTGCCTGGGGCCACTCAGTGAAACGTCGGTGCGCGGTGGGCCCCGAGGGGCCGAGTACCGCCGACAACTAGGTCTAGTCCTGCAACGACAGGTTGTTGTACTACTAAGTGCAGCTGGACGTGACCACGAGGATGATAGCGACCAGTACTTGACGCTCGCCGTGTCTGGTCCGCCCACCGCTCTGCGGGCGGGTGGGCGCCTCGGGCGTCATCCGCGGGAACAGTTCCCACAGCTTGTCCGACACCAGTCGTGCCACTAACGAAGCAGAGTAGGTGACCAAGAACCCCAACAAGATGAGTTCTAAAACGCCCGCTTGTCGTAGCCAACAGGGTCGTCCATGTCTGGAGTGAAGTCGCGGGCGGCGATCAATGCACGCGCCAAGGTCGCGTTGTCCCTGCCGAAGTAGCACCAGCCCCCGTTCTGAGACATGCTCTGGTCCGAGTCGGAAGTGACGATGCGCCAGTTGACAACCATCATCTGCACAGAGACGACACGCCCCGGATCAGTGCGCACTGTCATGATGCCGAACTCGTCGGGCTCCCAAGTGAGACTGGTGCCGTCGCTGAGGTCCAGACGTTGCCCTGACCATGGGTGCCAGGAGTGCACATGGTGGGCGACTTCAGGTATGGACATGGTTGTTCCCTCTCAAGGTGCGGCGTGACCGCTAGTCACCTGACGGTCAGGTCGGGGGTGAATTCTAATGGTCGGCGAGCATGACCTGCGCTGTTCGGGATATGCGCGGATCAACGCGGCGCTGACGGCTTCCACGCCCTCATCCCACGTGCGCACGGTAGGTGACCTTGGCGCGCTGCCCTGTCTTGAGCAGGACTGCCTTGCACTCCAGACAGGGCTGGATACTCGCCTGGTAGAGCCGGCAGGCGTGGAGTCCTTTTTTGCAGGTTTGCTACCGTTCCAGGTTGGTCAGCTTAGCGAAGACCAGGAGCGAAAGTTCATTGCCTTCCAAGTGCGATTTACGCTTATGTCTATGGGATTCTAGAGAGCGGTCATCTACGTGTTGAGTAGTTCGGGACGGCGGAGTTCGCGTCTGCGGGCTTCGTCGGCAGCCGGTGGAGCTAGGACAGGTCGTCCATGCGGGTGCACTGTACGGCCTCACACAACAAGTTCCATCAACGACCTGGGCGCTGTCCTCTCTCTAGGTGCACATTCCCGGGACGTTCACGTCACTCTTCTCGACTTAAGTACTGAGCACGGACGTAGGGTTTAGCGTCTCGTTCAGGTGCACGCTCGCCTAATCATTTCAGACCTATCATGCGGTTGATTAAGGCCCCGGCACAGGTGAGACCTGGGGACGCGGACAGGGCGATTGCCTCCACGAGCGCGGCATTGAAGGTCTCGTATGGGTTTCCCCAGCCATAGGGCTTTTCCATCGCTGACACGTACAGGGTCCTGCCCTCCTCGTCCGTGTACTCCAGAATTCGAAGGTCGTTGACCTTGTGCATGTGCAGTGCGGTGCCGAACCCGATGGTGGGGACGCTGTCATACAGGGCGTTATTCTTGCCGTTCTGACAACCCGTGCGGTAGAGCGCGTCCGCCTCTTGGACGATGTCGACAGCCAGGTCCAAGGGCACTGGGTGCCTGCGCGAGACACGGAACCCTAGGAGGCGGGATGGCAAGTGTACGGCAGGGGTGCGTTTCGTGAGCTCACTGCTCTCGAAGATTTGGTTTTCAGTATTGAATTCCGAGCCAAGGGCCATGATTATCCTTGCTTTTCAAGTCTTGCATACTTTGGGTTGCTCGCATCTGGCCGGACTGCAAAACGGCGCTGTGACTCTGTTTTGGGAAACCTGTTCCCCGATCTTGCATCTGGCCTCAAATGACTTCGGATCGCCTTTTCTGGAAAAGGTCGACCGCTTCGATTCCTGATAACTGCCCATTGTCCAGCTTGATTCCAAGGCTTATAGAGGGCAGATGTGATCGGCCGTTCAAATTGTTCCCGTCTCCGCGCCAGCGGGGATGGCCAGTGCCCTAGATAAGCGGCTCTCGTGCAGAATGGAAAGCACTGCTCCCGTATGAGTTTGGGTTTCGCTTGATGGTGATTCTCCAGATGCAAGCGAGGTGGCGAGATCGACATAAATCATGGCGAGATAGGGCTGACCGCCCTGTTAGGTGGTGCGGCTTCGCAGCTGCGTGACCGATATAGAGGGCCTACTGCCTCAGGGGCGAGGAGCACTCGTGTCTCCCACGCGATCCACCCAGACTGGACTGGTGAGGCGCTCTTGAGGCATTGCAAGGACTGGGTTTTTCGATTGTCACCGCACATCACATAGCTTGACGCGAGAGGACAGCTACTCCGCCCGTGTCTGTGCGCAGGAACCTCATGTGGTGATGCTCCTTGCACCTGGCTGTGGTCAGTCGTTGAACTGGATTCGCTACTCAAACCAGCGCAGGCCCTGATGCCCATGGGCAAACGCAGCGGCACGGGCGCCGGCGCGCGCCCACCAGGATCCCCGGGCGGGGGAGGGGCTCGCATCAACCGCCGCCGCCGCGGAGGACGCTGAACCCCCGCCTCGGGCACGGGCGCACTGCGAGGATGAGCGGACCAGGAACACCCGACGTGGCAGGAAGCGACACGGTGACACGGACGAAGGGAACCTCGAGGTACTGCGTGTTCTGCGCGACCCAACTCGGGCGAGGCTCAGACGGAGAGCACATCCTCCAGCAACGCCACCTCGACCGCTGGCGGTCCCAGCCTGACAGGAGCAGCTTCACCCTGGAGCACCACGGAGGCCAGCACGAGCCCGGCGCCCACACCAGCGACAAACCCTTCAAGGTCATGATCGACGTGTGCGGCCCCTGCAACGGGCTGCTCAACCACCATCTCGACAACCCGGCCACCAAGCCCAGCGACGCGCTGATGCACCACCTCGCACCCGTCTACGGCCTCGACGTGGAACACGTGGTCCGGTGGGCCATCAAGACCATCCTGCTGTGGCACCACCCCCAGAGCTACTACCCCTTCCTGCGCAGGCGCTACCAGGGCCGGACCGCGGAGAACCGTTGGACGGTGCCCTCCGCCGACCTGGTCGCGATGCGCGACGGCACCA